>NZ_JABUMQ010000453.1:0-7216 GCF_013336645.1 Myxococcus sp. CA039A
CACCACCCCACGCCGCCCACCAGGCAGACCCCCACGCCCAGTGCCAGCAGGGCGCGCGGTAACTCGATGGCGCGACGCGTCCGCGTCACCGGCCGCGCCCGGACCACGAGTCTTGGCGGCTCCGCTTCGGCCAGGGGCTCGACGGTCTGAATCGCGGGCAGCCTCCCGGAGTGGCTGGAGCGCCGTCCTCGCGACGGGGTCCGCGGGCTTGGGCCGTCGGGTGGGAGCTCGGCGGCGTCCGGGAACAGCGGCTGCTCCCACGCCGCGTCGGCGCTGGCGAGCGCGGTCTCCAGGGCCTCGCACCAGGTTCTCGCGGTGCCCCGGCGCCAGGGCTGCTTGGAGAGCAGCCGCAGACACAGCTCGCTGAGTTCCCACGGCACCCGGGGGTTGAGCACGTACGGTGTCACCGGAGGGTGGTGGATGACGGCCAGTTCTCCCTCGGGTGTCTCGACCTGCTCGAAGGGGTAGCGCGCGGTGAGCATCCAGTAGAGGACGACTCCGAGCGCATACAGGTCATCCGCGCTGGTGGCCGGGTACACGCCGTCGCGGCCCTCGCGGCGGAAGGCCAGGGCCTCCGGGCTGCGGTAGCGCGGGGTTCCGGGGGGCAGCACGCCGCGCGGCAGTCGGGGCGCTCCGGAGTAGTCCCCCACGCCGAAGTCCATCAACACCGGCGTGCCGTCCTCCTCGCGCACCACCACGTTGGCTTCCTTGATGTCGCGGTGGAGCACCTGCGCCGCGTGCGCGGCCTCCAGTCCTCGCGCCATCCCCAGCGCCAGCCGCGCCGCGCTCCGTGCCCCGGGGTTCTCCTCTTCCACCCACTGGGCCAGCGGGCGCCCGCGCACGTACTCCATCGCCAGATAGAGCCACTCGGGCGCCTCCGGCGGGAACAGGCCGCCGTCGCGGAAGCCCACCACGTTGGGGTGCGCCAGCCGCGTCAGGATGGCCACCTCGCGCCGGGCCCAGCCGCCCAGCTGCGCCAGCGACTGGAGCTTGAGCGCCACGGCCTGTCCGTCGCGAGTGGCCCGATACACCACGCCGCAGCCGCCCGCGCCCAGCAGTCCTTCCACCGTGTAACCGGCGATGTCCGTGCCCTCGGGCGCGTCCAGGACGTGAAGACCGTTCATGCCACCTCCCGTGTCCGGCCCGACCTCGGGAATGGGGAGAGATTAACACCACCCATTGGGATGTCCCCACCGGCGGGGGCCCGGGGGCCCGACACGCCGGCGCGGACTGTGTCGTGGAAGACCAACGGTCCGCCCTCAGGGGCACGTGCCACAATCCGCGCGGCAGCTCAACGCGGTGGTGTCCGTGCCGCAGCGCTCGGTGAACTGACAGATGCCGTCGCCGCAGCGATAGATTTCCTGCGAGCGAATCCGCGCGGTGATGGGGCGGTACGACTTCCCGTTGTACGCGCAGCTCTCGTAGTAGGGCTGGGGCGTGGTGCCGACGACCGCGGGCTGGCACAGCGTGGCGCACATGCCCACGTGGGTGATGGGAGGGCACGCCTGCGTGGGGCCCGACGCCAGTCCACACGTGCGCGGGGTGCTCTTGTCCGCGGACAGGTAGGGCTGGTCATTGGCCGCGAAGACGCCGGTGCCGTCGAACAGGTTGCCGAAGAAGCACGCCTCCTGCTGGTTGTACGTGGCCAGCTCCTCCGCCGTGTAGGGGATGGGCGCGTTCGTTTCGGACGTGGTGAGGCCCAGCACGGAGATGGGCACGTGGAGGCCGTACTTGTTCGCGTGCGCCGCGAGGCAGGCGGAGACCACCTGCTGCTCCACCTCCGTCGCCGGCAGCCCCGAGGCCCAGCGCGGCGCCAGCCCCAGCGCTCCGAGCCACATGTGTGTGATTCCCGTCACCGGATTGGTGAACTGGCGCGCCACCCCCGCCTGCACCGCGCACGTCACCACGTAGGCCATCACCGAGTCCGCCGTCGCCGGATCCTGGTTGAACCAGGTCACGAAGCCATTCGTGGACAGGCCATTTGTCGACAGGCCATTCGTGGACAAGCCATTCGTGGACAGGCCATTTGTCGACAGGCCATTCGTGGACAGGCCATTTGTCGACAGGCCATTCGTGGACAGCTGGCCTTGTCGCAGGTGCCCGAGGTCATCTCCCACCGGTTCCACCCCCACGCCACAGGCCCCCGTTCCAAGCGCCAGACTCAGGAGCCCCGCGAGCCATCCCCGGGCGTGGAGTTGGAGAGCGGTGGTGTGACGACGCGACGGCGAAGCTGGTGTGCGGTGCATGCTTTTCCCCCGTGTGTGGCAGTCAGCGTTCGCTGACCACCTTGCCGCCCACCTGTTTCAGCACTCCCAAAGAATGCCGCTGTAACTGATGGGTTCGACAAGATTTGCCGGGGTTTCAGGCTTTTGCATGCCGCATGGGAAATAATTTTCCCATGGAAGCTGAATCACAACAGTCAGGCTGTAAGGTCCTGGACTCAGGCAGTCCTGGATGAAATGGAATCAACGGATGTCTGTGATTTCCGGGAGGCCTAGATTGGTTCCGGGAATTCCAGGGACAAGGCCGCGGCGGGGGTGAGGGCGAAGCCCTCGGGTCCGCGCAATCGCCAGGCGCCCACGTCGGTGACGGGGCCTCCCACGACTTCGGACTCCCCGGTGTCGCCGCGCGTCTCGGCCTGGCCCAGGTGCAGGCACAGGTGGACGCGGGCATCCACGGGGTCGGCGAGCTTCTGCGCGGCCTGCTGGAGGATGCGCAGGGAGCGCTCGGCCTCGCGCAGGTACGCGGTGCGCTCCGGCGTGGGCGCCCCGTTCTCCAGGGGGCGCACGGCCAGCAGGGTGGTGCCGGACTGGAGCGCGAGCAGGAAGCCGCCGCCGCGCAGGCCCTGCTCGAGTCCGTCCAGCACATCCGCGAGCACGGCGTACATCGCGTCGTCGTCCTGCGCGGCGGAGGGCAGCATCACCTCCGCGTGGACGGCGAGCGCCAGCCGGGAGCGGTTCGCGGGCTGCACGGGCTCCTCCGCGGCGTCGGCGAGCGAGGCGAGGAAGGCGCCCACGCTGCTGAAGCGCCGGCTGGCGTCCTTCTCCAGACAGCGCAGCACCACCGCGTCCACGGCGGGGGACACCGGGGCGATGGCGCTGGGCCGGGGCGCGGGGGCCTCCAGGTGCAGCCGCTCCAGCTCCATCCGGTCCTCGCAGAGGAACGGGTAGCGGCCGGTGAGCAACTGGTGCAGCAGCACGCCCAGCGCGTAGATGTCCGTGTACGGGCCAATGGTGGAGCCGCGGAACTGCTCGGGCGCCATGGCGTGCGCGGTGCCCAGCCGCTGGCCGGCGATGGTGAGGCCCTCCTGCGAGGGCTCCGCGTGCATCAGCTTGGCGATGCCGAAGTCGAGCAGCTTCACCCGGGGCTTCTCGCCCTCCTCCACGACGAGGATGTTGCTGGCCTTCAAGTCGCGGTGGACGACGCCGGCGCGGTGCGCGGCCTCCAGCGCGCCGCACACGGGCTCCAGGTAGGCGCGCGCGCGGGACGCGGAGAGCCGGCCGCGCTCCTGCACCACCTGGCCCAGCGTCCGGCCCGCGAGCAGCTCCATGACGTAGTAGGGGCTGCCGTCCGGCATCAGCCCGAAGTCATAGACATCCACGATGTTGGGGTGGCGAATCTGGTTCACCACGCGGGCCTCGCGCACGAAGCGCTTGAGCATCTCGCCCTGATCCGCCAGGTGCGGATGCAGCACCTTCACCGCGGCGCGGCGGCCCAGAATCCGGTGCTCGGCTTCGTAGACGCTGCCGTGTCCACCGGAGGCGAGCAGGGCCTTGAGGATGTACTCGCCCGCAAGCGTGCCAGGGCCCCGTTCACCTCGGCCCGCATCGCCACGACCTCGCTCGGAGCCATGCAGATCCGCCCGTGCCTGGATGCGGAACGTGCTCTCGGAGTCGGCCGCCATGTGTGGTCAGCACCCTACCACCCACCCTGGAGCCCTGCTGCATGCCCCGGGCCCGAAGCGACCGCCGCGTCGCGCCAATCCCCGCCATGCGTTCACCACCCATCACCTCGGGTGGGGTGCGCGGGGGCAGATGTTGCCTTGCGAATGCTCGGACGCCCCAACACCCCGGGTGGTTGGACGCCGTGGCTGGGGACTGCTGGATTCTCGGGACGTGACATCACGCGTGCGAGTCGGGGCAGGTCGGGTGGACGGAAGCGGCGCGTGGTGCCGGGGGGCCTCTTGATGACGACATTGGATGACCTCACGACCTGCGCCGGCATGGCGCTGGCTCCGCCTTCCTCGACGGGTGCCTGCCTCATCCTCATCAGCACCACCACGCCCGCGGCCATCGGCAAGGCGTACCGGCTGGAGCCCGGCGAGCACATCATCGGCCGAGGCTCCGAAGCCACGGTGCGCATCGACGACCACGGCGTCTCGCGAAAGCATGCCCGCATCATCCGCGCGCTCGACGGGGGCTGCCACGTCACGGATTTGGAGTCGACCAACGGCACGCTGCTCAACGGCACGCCCATCGCCACGGCGGAGCTTCAAGAGGGAGACCGGCTCCAGATTGGCACCGTCACGGTGTTCCGCTTCTCCAAGCGGGAGCTCCTGGAGCAGCGTGAGGAGCAGCTGCGGCAGGCGTTGTCCGCCGCGCGCGTGGGCATCTGGGATTGGAACGCGCAGAGCGGCCGGGTGACGTGGAGCGAGCAGGTGGACCGGCTGTTGGGGCTGGCGGTGGGAAAGCTGTCCGGCCGCGCCATGGAGCTGGAGGAGGTGGTGCACCCCGGCGACCTGCCGCGCGTGCGGGAGGCCCTGTCCACCGCGCTGGAGAAGAAGACGCAGGTGGATGTGGAGTACCGCATCGAGCCGCAGGGCAGCGGGTGGCGGTGGATTTCCTGCAAGGGTGACGTGCTGTGCGACGCGTCGGGCATGCCGGCGCGGGTGACGGGCACGGTGATGGACATCACCGCGCGCAAGCAGGCCGAGCAGGAGCTGAACCGTCAGGCGCTCATCTTCGAGAGCATCTACGACGGCGTGGTGATTACCGATTTGGGCGGCGGCATCATCGACTGGAACGCCAGCGCGGAGCGGATGTTCGGCCGCAACAAGACGGAGGCGCTGGGGCAGACGCTCTTCCGCGTGCTGCATCCGGAGGAGCCGGACCGGCTCACCGGGATGGTGCTCGCCGCGCTGGAGAAGCAGGGGCGGTGGACGGGGGAGCTGGAGTTCAAGCGCCACGACGGAACCACCTGTTGGTGCGAGTCCGTCGTCGTGCCGCTGCGCGACAGCGAGGGGCGCACCATCGCCAACATCATGGTCCACCGCGACACGTCGGAGCGAAAGCAGCTCCAGGCGCACCTCGTCGTGGCGGACCGGCTGGCGTCGGTGGGCACGCTGGGCGCGGGCGTGGCGCACGAAATCAACAACCCGCTGGCCTACATGCTCGTCAACCTGCACCTGGTGCGCGAGGGGCTGGAGCGGATGGAGAGCCAGGTGCCCGCGGCGGCCATCGCCTCGCTCCAGCAGTTGGTGCGCGAGACGACCGAGGGCGCCGAGCGCATCGCCACCATCGTCCGCGACTTGAAGGTCTTCGCGCGCGGCGAGCAGGAAGTGCAGCTGATGCCGGTGGACGTGCGCCGCGCGGTGGAGCTGGCGTGCAAGATGGCGGACAACGTCATCCGCCACCGCGCGCGGCTGGTGACGGAGTTCGAGCCGGTGGCCCCGGTGGAGGCCAGCGAGTCGCGGCTGTGCCAGGTGTTCCTCAACCTGCTGCTGAACGCGGCGCAGGCGATTCCGGAGGACCGCTCGCCGGAGCACGAGCATGAAATCCGCGTCGTCATCCGCGCGGGAGACCGCGGCCGGGTACTGGTGGAGGTGCGGGACACGGGCATGGGGATGTCGCCCGAGGTGATGGACCGCATCTTCGACCCGTTCTTCACCACGAAGCCCGTGGGCGTGGGCACGGGGTTGGGGCTGTCCATCTGCCACGGCATCATCGAGTCGATGGGCGGCTCCATCCATGCGGAGAGCGACCCGGGCAAGGGGAGCACCTTCCGCGTGGTGTTGCGCGCGGCGACGCGGGAGCTGGAGGTGTTGCCGAGGCTGACGGCGGTGGTGGCCGTCAATGCGCGGGCGCGCATCCTCGTCGTGGATGACGAGCCGAACGTGACGCTGGCGCTCCAGCGCTCGCTGGCGGCGGACCATGAGGTCGCCACGGCGAACAGCGCGCAGGCGGCGCTGAGGTTGCTCAACGAGGGCAGCCGCTTCGACCTCATCCTCTGCGATGTGATGATGCCGGGGATGACGGGCATGGACCTGTACCACGAGCTGGGGCGCAGCGTGCCGGAGCAGGCGGGCCGCATGGTGTTCATGACGGGCGGCGCCTTCACCCCGCGCACGGTGTCCTTCCTGCGCGACGTGCCCAACCTGAAAATCTCCAAGCCGTTGGACCTCACCCAGCTCCGGGAGTTGGTGGGTCGTTCAGCGGAGGCGGGCAGATGAGCAGTCCCCTGGAACCCATCGTGTCCTCCACTCCTGTTGTTCCCGAGGTCGCCGGCGAGACGCGTCTGGCGGCGGTCTCCGATGAAGCACCGTCCCCTGTCCGCGAGCCGAGGGAGGGGACCGCGCGTGCGCTGGGGATGGGGCTCGTCGTCGGCGCGCTCCTGGCTGTCACCAACGTGTCCATGGGGTTGAAGCTGGGCTGGTGGGAGAGCGGCTCCGTCACGGCGGCGGTGCTGGGCTTCGGTGGCCTGGCGGCGGTGTCACGCAGGCGCGGCTCGCCGTACACGCCGCTGGAGAACAACCTCACGCAGGTGACAGCGGTGTCGGTGGGCGCGATGCCGGCGGCCGCGGGGCTCCTGGGGCCGCTGCCCGCGCTGATGCTGCTGGGGTTGGACGTGCCCGGCGTGGGAGTGGCGGTGTGGAGCGTGGCGCTGGGGGTGCTCGGTGTGCTGGCGGCGCACCTGTTGCGGCGGCGGTTGATGGAGGAAGAGGCGCTGGCCTTTCCCACCGGCATCACCACGGCGGAGCTCATCACCGCGATGCATGCCTCGGCGCCCGAGGAGAATCGCGGGCGCGGGGTGTGGTTGGCGGTGGCGGCGGGGGTGTCCGCGGCAATCACGGCGGTGCGCGATGTGCTCCAGAAGCTGCCCGGAATGGTGGCGGCACCGGGCTCGGTGGGCGGGGTGTCGACCGCGTCGCTGACGTGGGGGCTGGCGTGGAGTCCCATGCTGCTCGCGGTGGGGATGATGGCGGGGCTGCACCTGGGCT
>NZ_JABUMQ010000454.1:0-7120 GCF_013336645.1 Myxococcus sp. CA039A
GGATTTCAGCGAGGCCGTGGAGGAGTCCCCTCCCGCGCGCCCCGCCGCGCCGCCGCCCGCCGTGGCCGCCAGGCCGAGCGGTGGAGCCTTCGAGTTCGACCTGGACTTCAGTGAGGCCGTGGAGGAGTCCCCTCGCGCACCGCCTCCGCGCCCGGCCGCGCCGCCGCCTCCTCCGGCGTCCAAGCCGAGCGGTGGGAGCCTCGAGTTCGAGCTGGATTTCAGCGATGCCGTGGAGGAACTCCCTCCGGCGGCGCCGCCTCCGACGCGGACCTCGCCTCCGCCGCCTCCGTCCGCCACTCGCCCCGCTGGTGGCGGCCGCGAGTTCGACCTGGACCTGTCGGGGATGGGCGCGAGGCCCTCTCCCGGAGTCGCGGCGCCTCGGATGCCCGCGCCGCCTCCCGCCGCGGCCCGTCCTCCGCCTCCGCCCGCCGCGTTCCAGCCTCCACCGCCGCCGCCCTCGTTCCAGCCGCCGCCTCCGTCACCCGTGGCGGCCGCGTCGCTGCCCAATGTGCGCCGCGAGGCCCCTCGGGCTCCCGAGCCGGTGGGGACTCCCACGCTGCTCTCGCCGGCGTCAGCGAAGCCCGCGACACCGCTCGCCGCGCCCGCGCTGGATGAGCGGGGCCTGCCGAAGACGGTCTTCCTCCCGCCGCCGCCGCAAATCGTGGGCACGGGGCCCGTCATCGGCATCGACCTGGGCACCACCAACTCGTGCGTGGCGCTCTTGTCCAACGGGCGCCCGATGGTCCTTCGCTCGCGCGAGGGCTACAACACGATTCCGTCGGTCATCTCGCTCAACGCGCAGAACAAGCTGCTCGTCAGCCACCGCGCGAAGAACCAGCTCGTGTTGCGCCCGCAGCACACCATCTACGGCGCGAAGCGACTGGTGGGTCGTCCCTACGACAGCGCCGTGGTGAACCAGGTCCGCGAGCGCTTCCACTACGAAATCGTCCCCGATGCCGCCGGCCGCGCCGCCGTGCGACTGGCGGACAGCGTGCTCTCGCTGGAGGAGGTGCAGGCCATCATCCTCCGCGAGTGCAAGGAGATGGCGGAGGCCCACCTCAACCAGAAGGTGGAGCGCGCGGTGGTGACGGTGCCCGCGTACTACTCCGAGCCGCAGCGCGAAGCGGTGCGCAAGTCCGGCATCCTCGCGGGCCTCAAGGTGGAGCGCATCCTCAACGAGCCCACCTCGGCGGCGCTCGCGTATGGCCTCAACCGCGAGCTGAACAAGAAGGTCCTCGTCTACGATTTGGGCGGCGGTACCTTCGACGCCACCATCCTCAAAATCGAGAAGAACGTCTTCGAGGTGCTCGGCACCGGCGGCGACATCTTCCTGGGCGGCATCGACTTCGACAACCTCATCGTCGACTTCCTCCTCCAGCGCTTCCAGGAGAAGGAGGGCATGGCCTTCAACGGCGACGGCATCGCCCTGTCGCGCGTCAGCGACGCCGCCGAGCGCGCGAAGATGGCCCTCTCCGAGCGCGCCAGCTTCGAGGTCCACATCCCCATGTTGATGATGGACGATGCGGGCCGCCCTCGTGACTTGCGTGTCGTGATGACGCGGCAGGAGCTGGAGAAGATCTGCGACCCGCTGCTCAGCCGCACCGTGGACGTGGTGCGCGACGTGCTGCTGGACGCGAAGCTGAAGGCCAGCGAGGTGGACGACATCATCCTCGTGGGCGGCATGAGCCGCATGCCCCTGGTGCGCGAAAAGCTCAAGGGCCTGTTCGGCAAGGGCCCGCAGGCGAGCGTCAATGCGGACGAGGCCGTCGCCCTGGGCGCGGCGCTCTACTCGGGCTCGGTGGACAAGGTGAGCAGCGTGGTGCTCATCGACGTGTTGCCCATGACGGTCGGCGTGGCGATGCCCGGTGGCGTCTTCAAGCGCGTCATCGAGCGCAACAGCCCGCTGCCCGCGCAGCGCTCCTTCGCCCTCAACACGACGAAGGACAACGAGGAGTTCCTGGAGCTGTCCATCTTCCAGGGCGAGGACAACCACATCTCCGCCAACGAGTACCTGGGCACGGTGCGCATCGAGGGACTGCCTCGGGGGCCGAAGGGCTCGGTGCGAGTCGCCGTCACCATCAAGCTCGATTCGGAGTGCGTGCTGCATGTCGAGGCTCGCGAGTACTCCACGCGCAAGGAAGTGAAGGCCACGCTGGCCACGCGCTACTCACCCGAGGAGCTCCAGAAGCAGCTCCAGGTGAGCAAGGAATCGGTGAAGGCCGCCGAGGAGCGCCGTGGCGCGGACCTGAAGGAGCGCGCCGGTGGCTTCTGGGGCTTCGTGAAGAAAGCGCTGGGCCGCAAGTAGCGGGCACGCCGAGGGACGAAAGGACCGTACGTCTTGAGCCAGCACACTCCCTCCCGTCGGCGCTGCTCCTTCTGCGGCGCCCCCGAGCATCAGGCGGGCCCGCTGCGACAGGGCACCGGCGGCGCCACCATCTGCGATGCGTGCGTGGTGCGTCTGTTCGCCGAACTGGACCGGCAAGCCTTCGCCCCCAGCCCGAATCCGAAGGGGAACACCGCCACGCTCCACAGTGGCTCGGACGACGCCTGACCTCGGGAGTTCCATGTCGTCCGTCTCAGCGCCCCGGTACCTGACGCGCTTCCAGTGCCTCGCGGACGCGTGCGAGGACACCTGCTGCGCGGGGCTCGTCGTGCCGGTGAGTGATGCGCGCTGGCGCATCCTTCGCGACGTGGTGGCCGGTGGGCCCGATGCGGCCCGGGTCGAAGCGCTCGTGCTGCCGGACCCGGGCAGCGGCTCCGGCGCGGAGGCCGCGTACATCACCAAGCGCGAGGACGGGAACTGCTCATTCCTCGACGAGAGCAAGCTGTGCGCGCTGCACCGGAAGTATGGCGAGGTCGCGCTGCCGGATGCGTGCGCGATGTTTCCGCGCGTGGCGACTCGTAGGGCAGGGCGGCTGGAGGTGACGGGCTCGTTCGGCTGTCCCGAGGTGGTGCGGCTGTGTCTGCTCGCGGAGGATGCGCTGGAGCAGGTGCCCGTGGACGCCTCGCTCGCGGCGCGGCCGGAGATTGCCCGGGTGCTGGGGGACGAGGACGCGTGGTCGGTGCACTCGGAGCGGGTGCGCGCCGTGGCGCTGCGCATCCTGGAGCGGCGTGAGCATCCGTTCGCCTCGCGGCTGTTCATGCTGGGAGAGCTGGCACGGCGGCTGGGGCCCTTCTACTTCCGGGGCACCGAGGTGTTCTGGGAGGAGGGCGCGGAGGCGCTGTTGACCCAGACGCTCGCGACGTTCGAGGACGCGGAGACGCTGGCCGCGTTGCATGCGGCGGTCTCCCAGGTGTCGCTGCCTGGAGGACCGTGGGCGGGCATCTGCGGCATGGTGTTGAGGTCGCGCGTGGGGGCCGTGGGCAGCGAGCGATTCAGTGGCTGGGCTCGCGCGGTGCTGGCGTCCTATGGAGGGCCGCAGGCGGCGCCGGATGACGTCTGGGCCCGTTATGCGGCGCGCAGGGCTCGACTGGAGCCCGTGCTGGGCGCGCGCGTGGAGCAGTACTTCCGGCACCACGCGGTGAACCACTGGCTGCGCCATCCGTTCACCGATGCGCCGTCGGTGCTCGACTATGTCTTCAAGCTCGCGCTGCGGGCGGCGGTGTTGCGCTGGGTGCTGCTCGGCCACCCGACGGTGGTGGCGCTGTGCGAGCGCGACGACCTCGCGGCCACGCCAGAGGTCCGCGCCCAGCTCGACGCGGCGGCGGTGGAGTGCTTCCAGTTGAGCGCGAAGCACCTCGAACAGTCTTCCGAGCTGCACACGCTCGCCCAGGGACTCTCGGGCGGCGCGGGGCCGGACTCGCTGCCCCGGATGCTCGTGCTCCTCCAGGGCCTCTGAGTCTCCGCGCGCTCAGGTCGCCGAGCGCGGCTTCGCGCCCAGCCGCTCCATCGCCTGACGGAACACGGCGTAGTCCTGCGCGCCCTGGATGCCGAAGCGGTCTCCGAGCACGAACGTGGGCACCGCGCTGACGCCCATCTCCCGCGCCTCGCGCACCGCGTCGTCCACCACCTTCTCGAAGTGTCCGCCCTCCACGGCCTGCTGGAGCGCGTCCGGCTCCAGGCCCACTTCCTCCGCCGCGCCGCGCAGCGTCTCCCACTGCCAGAGGTCCTGTCCCTCACTCCAGTACCGACGCAGCAGGGCCGCATGGTACGGCTCCAGTTTGCCCTGGGTTCGCGCGTACTCGGTCGCCTGGTGCGCCCGCTTCGTGGACGGAATGACGTCCCGGTCCACCATCTTCAACCCCGCCTGCGCCGCGCGCAGCTTCAGCGGGTTGTTGGGGTCCTTCATCTTCTCGCGGATGTGCGCGGGAAGGGGCAGCCCCTCGGGCGGCGTCTCCGGGCGCAGGAAGAACGGACGCCAGTCCACCTGGAGGTCGTACTCCTGGCTCAGCTTTTTGACTTCCTGCAGGCCGACGTAACACCAGGGACAGACGAAATCGGACCAGACGCGGACGGTGACGGGTTCGCTCATGGCCCTCTCATTAACCCGGGCATACACGGGCCGCTCGCATGTTCCGAGGCCCCAGGGTGGACAGCGTCCAGAGGAGCGGGCACGGTCCACCCCCGTATGCCCCCAACCCGAGCGCTCGCCTGGAGGCCAGCGCCTGGGTCCACCCCAGGAGGACACCTTGTCGCTGTCGCTTGTCGCGGCCCTGGCCATCGCCGCCTCTCCGGCGCCCGCCCGGCCCCAGCCGTTCACCCACCACGACATGATTTCGATGCGCCGGCTGAGCAACCCGCGCGTCTCCCCGGACGGCAAACAGGTCGCCTACGTCCTGCGCTCCACCGACCTGGAAGCCAACCGGGGCCGCAATGACTTGTGGCTCGTCAACATCGACGGGAGCGGCTCGCGCCAGCTCACCTCGCATCCCGACTCGGACTCGGACCCCACCTGGGCCCCGGACGGCAAGAGCCTCTTCTTCCTCTCCTCGCGCGGCGGCTCCTCGCAGGTGTGGCGCCTGCCCGTGGACGGCGGCGAGCCCCTCGCCGTCACGAAGCTCCCCCTGGACGTGGGCAGCTTCCGCCTGTCCCCCGACGGCACGCGGCTCGCCGTGTCCATGGACGTGTTCCCCGACTGCACCTCCGGGCTGGAGTGCAACACCCAGCGCGAGACGGAGCGCTCCAAGCGCAAGTCCACCGGCCGCACCTACGACAAGCTCTTCGCCCGTCATTGGGACACGTGGAAGGACGGAAAGCGCTCGCACGTGTTCGTCGTCCCCGTCGCCGGCGGCACGCCCGTGGACGTGATGAATGGCATGGACGCGGACGGCCCCACCAAGCCCTTCGGCGGCCCGGAGGAGTACACCTTCACCCCGGACAGCAAGAGCGTGGTCTTCACCGCGCGCGACGTGGGTCGCACCGAGTCCTGGTCCACGGATTTGGACCTCTTCGTGTCCCCGGTCGACGGCAAGGCGAAGCCGCGCAAGCTCACCGAGAAGAACCGCGCCACCGACACCAGCCCCGTCTTCAGCCCCGACGGCAAGACGCTCGCGTACCTCGCCATGGCCCGCCCGGGCTTCGAGGCGGACCGCTACCGCGTCATCCTGCGCACCTGGCCGGGTGGCCAGGAGCGCGTGCTCGCCGAGGACTGGGACCGCTCCGCCGGCTCGCTCGCGTGGAGCCCGGACAGCAAGACGCTGTACGCGTCCGCGGGCCACATCGGCCTGGTGCCCCTGTTCGCGCTGGACGTGGCAAGCAACCAGGTGCGCCAGCTCACCAAGGACGGCACCGACGACTCACCCCAGCCCGCGGCCAACGGCAGCCTGGTCTACGTGCATGACGACCTGGACTCGCCCGCGGACCTGCACGTCCTCAACGCGGACGGCACCTCCAAGCAAATCACCCAGGTGAACCAGGACGCGCTCGCGCGCATCCGCTTCGGCGGCTTCGAGCAGTTCGAGTTCCCCGGCTGGAACAACGAGACGGTGCGCGCCTACGTCGTGAAGCCGGTGGACTTCGACCCGAAGCGCCAGTACCCGCTGGCCTTCCTCATCCACGGCGGACCGCAGGGCTCCTTCGGCAATCACTTCCATTACCGGTGGAACCCCCAGGTCTACGCGGGCCGGGGCTATGTGGCCGTGATGGTCGACTTCCATGGCTCCACCGGCTACGGGCAGGCGTTCACCGACTCCATCCGTGACGACTGGGGCGGCAAGCCGCTGGAGGATTTGCAGAAGGGCCTGGCCGCCGCGCTGCAGCGCTACCCCTTCATCTCCAAGGAGAAGAAGTGCGCGCTCGGTGCCAGCTACGGCGGGTACATGATCAACTGGATTGCCGGCAACTGGCCGGACGGCTTCAAGTGCCTGGTCAACCACGACGGCATCCTCGACGAGCGCATGGGCTACTTCGACACCGAGGAGCTGTGGTTCCCGGAGTGGGAGCACAAGGGCACGCCGTGGGAGAATCCGGAGGGCTACGGCAAGCACAGCCCCATCAACCACGTGGCGAAGTGGAAGACGCCGATGATGGTGGTGCACGGCGGTCAGGACTTCCGCGTCGTGGAGACGCAGGGCCTGGGCACCTTCACCGCGCTCCAGCGCAAGGGCATCCCCTCCAAGCTTCTCTACTTCCCGGAGGAGAACCACTGGGTCCTGCGTCCCGCCAACAGCATCCAGTGGCACGACGAGGTGCTGGCCTGGCTGGACCAGTGGACGCGCAACTAGGCGCGTGACACCCCGGGGCCCGCGTCAGGCGAGCGGGCCCCGGTTGCTTTTCCTTAGGGAACGACGAAGCAGTCGTCGATGCAGCGCTCCAGGTACTCGGAGCAGCTCTTGTCGGCGGCGCAGTCGGCACACTCCGCCACGGCGTCCTTCCGGTCGTCGGAGTCGCGGTCATCCACCCAGTCGTTGATGGTGTCCGCGCACTTTCCCGTGTCGAGTTTGGAGTCGAAGCACTCCTTGCGATGGTCACAGATGGTGTCGGCGTTGCTGGAGCAGCCGGTGAGCACCGCGCTGAGCGCCAGGAGGGTCGTCACTGCGAGGTTTCGGATGGACATGGGGCGGTGTCCTAGCGCACCCAGTCGTCTTCGGGAAATAGCCCTTCTTGCTCAGTGTCGAGCGGCCTGCCGTGGGGGCTGAGGTCGGACGACCTTGACGGGACGCGGAGGAGGCGGTGGTGGGC
>NZ_JABUMQ010000455.1:0-7111 GCF_013336645.1 Myxococcus sp. CA039A
GCCCAAGAAGCACGCCTGGGGCTTCCTGCTCACCCACGGCGCGCTCACCACGGAGCTGGCCCACGGCCTCACCTACGCGGAGCTCACCGGAGGCCGCAAGCAGTTGGAAGTCCTCCTGGACGAGCCCGCCCCCGAGTTCGGCCTGCCCCCGCGCGCCTTCGCCCGCTTCAAGGAAAAGGTCATCCACGTGGGCACCACCACCCAGCTCTACACCGGTGACACGTACAAGGAGCAGCTGCGCCCGCTGCTGGTGAAGGCCGGCGCGCTGGACGGCCCCCGCGTGCCCTGGGTGATGCAGGAGATGAAGCTCAACAGCGAAGTGGCTCGGGGCCTTCTCGCCAAGCGCGGCGCCACGATTTTCGCCAAGGCCGCCACGGACCTCACCCAGGACTCCGCCCAGCGCGCCTTCTTCCCCGTCCAGCGCGCCGTGGCCGAGTGGATGGGCGACACGCGCGTGCACCGCTCCGGCCAGCCGCTCATCAGCCGCGAGCAGGTGCTGGGTGTGCTCAAGAAGATGGAGCCCGGCGACATCATGGTGGCGCGGCAGAACTGGTACCTCTCCAACATCGGCCTGCCGGGCTTCTGGCCGCACGCGGAGCTGTTTGTCGGCACCGCGCCGGAGATGGCCGCGTACTTCGACGAGGACGCGGACGTGAAGGCCTGGGTGGCCACGCTCCCCGGCAAGCCCGCGTCCTTCACCGCGCACCTGGCGCGCGCGTTCCCCGCCAAGTGGGCCGAGTACTCCGGCAAGGACTCCCACGGCGACCCCATCCGCATCATCGAGTCCATCAGCGAGGGCGTCAGCTTCACCGGCCTGGAGCACGGCATGCGCGTGGACTACCTGGGTGTCATGCGCCCGCGGCTGCCTCGCGTGGACAAGGCGCGCGCCATCCTCCGCGCCTTCGCGTACCAGGGCCGCCCGTACGACTTCGACTTCGACTTCTTCTCGGACCAGACGCTGGTGTGCACGGAGCTGGTGTGGAAGTCCTACGCGCCCTCGCAGGAGATGCGCGGCCTGGCGGTGCCCCTGGTGGACGTCGTCGGCCGGCGCACGCTGCCCGCCAACGAGCTGGTCCGCCTCTTCGACACCGAGCACGGGCGCGACAACCGCCAGCTCGACTTCGTCGCCTTCCTGGACGGCCGGGAGGGCGAGGGGCTCGCGAAAGAGGCGGATGAGGCCGCTTTCCGTTACAGCTACCGCCGAGCCAAGTGGGACATCGCCCAGGAGTAGGCACGCACATGACGGAAGAAGTGGCCCAGGACATGCTGGAGCTGTCCGCCCAGCTCTTCGAGCGGATGATTTCGCAGCAACAGGCCAAGGTGCTGCGACTGGCCCGCGAGGCCGTCCCCAACCTCACCCCCGAGGAGCTTCGCAATCCCCACGACTTTCCCGAACTCAAGGAACACCCGACTTTCGAGTATGAGGACGGAATCCTGGCGGGGCTGATTTCGGCTCAAATGGGGCTGCGCGCGGAAATCAAGGGGAGGCTGCCCTATGCACCGCCCACCTTCTGACGCTCGGTTGCCTGCCTTTGCCGTCAAGCCCGGTGTGGGTTAGTGGTTGCGGCCGTGAGCATCCCCACAGGATTCAGCCCGCCGCTGGCCCGGGAACGGTTGGTGTCGGCGCTGGCCGCGGAGCCACCGCGTCTGGACCTGGCCGCGCTGGCCATCGCCACGCTGGACAGGCCGGAGCTGGATGCCCCCGCGTGTCTGCACGTCCTGGACGTCCTGGCGTGCCGGGTCCAGGTGGAGTCGGAGCGGCTCACCGACAAGGGCGAGGCGCTGGCGTCGCTGCGAGCGCTGCGCCACGTGCTGTCGGACATCGAGGGCTTTCGCGGCAACGAGGACAACTACCACTCGCCCGAGAACAGCTTCCTGGACCAGGTGCTGGAGCGGAAGCTGGGGCTGCCGATAACGCTGTCCGTCGTCTATCTGGAAGTCGCGCGTCGGGCGGGCATCCCCCTGTACGGAGTGCCGTTTCCCGGACACTTCCTCGTCGCCCATGACGCGGGGGACCACAAGCTGGTGATGGACCCCTTCCACCACGGCGACATCCTCACCGAGCACGGCTGCGAGGAGCTGCTCAAGCGGGTGGCGCCGCAGCTCAAGTTCGACCGGGCCATGCTGGCGCCGGCGCCGGTGGAGTTGATTGCCTACCGCATGCTGTCCAACCTGCGGCGCGTGTACCTGGGCCGCGAGGACCGCGAGCGGGGGCTGGCGGTGGTGGACCTGCTGCTCCTGTTGGCGCCGGATCATCCCGGGGAGCTGCGCACGCGCGCGGCGCTGCTGGCCAACCTGGGGGCGTACCGCGCGGCGCTGCGCGACGTGGAGCGGTGCCTGGAGCTGTCGCCGGAGGCTCCGGACCGCGACCGCCTGGAGATGACGGCCCGCGAGCTGCGTGAGCGCGCCTCGCTGCTCAACTGAAAACCCCAAGGCCCTCGCCCGTGTCGGGGGGGCCGGAGCGTCAACCATGTCCCAGACGGTGAAGCCCTGGCGGCGACTGCGCCTTGGGTTGGAGCACGACTATCAGGTGATGAAGGTCCGCGAGGACAAGTGGGCGGACCCGAGGACGGAGCAGGAGCATCCGCGCGTACGGGTGGTCTGCGCGGACTGGGTCAATGTCATCGCGGTGACGCCGGAGGACTCGCTCGTGCTGGTGCGGCAGTTCCGCTTCGGCGTCGGCGCGGACACGCTGGAGCTCGCGGGAGGACTCGTCGAGGAAGGCGAGGACCCGGCCGTGGCGGCGGCGCGCGAGCTGGAGGAGGAGACGGGTTACGTCGCGGGCCGCGTGGTGCCGCTGGGCTGGATGCATCCCAATCCCGCGCTGCAGGACAACCGCTGCTTCATCTTCCTCGCGCGGGACTGCGTGAGGGCCCATGCGGGCCGGCAGGACGAGGCCGAGGACATCGCCGTGGAGCTGCACCCGCGCGCGGACGTGCCCCGGCTCATCCTGGAGGGACACATCACCCACTCGCTCGTGGTGGGGGCACTCTTCCTGGAGAAGCTGCGCGAGGACGCGGACAGGAAGCGGTAGCGCACGCTACCTGCGCTCGCAGCCACAGCCACACGCGTCGAAGAAGGGCGTCTCGCCCGGGGCGCAGACGAACATGATTTGACGGCAGCCCTTGGGGTCCTTGGAGATGGAGCGGCGGCCCGAGCCCCCTGGGGAGCAGCGTGAGTGGGCCCCCGCCGCGACGAGCGTGGGCGACTCCGGCGCATCGCCGTCCCCGTCCCCGAATGCGGGGCTGCAGCCCATGCCCATCATGAGCGCGAGGAGCCCCACGGTGGAGTGGGTCGTCCTGACGTTGAGCACCCTTGGACCTCCTCTACGGCCTCCCGCGCTTGCTGGGCGCATGGTGGCGAGAGTCCAATCTGGACGACCGCTCCGACAAGCGGGAGCCCCGGAGGGCACGAGTTCAGGGGAGGCCGTGCTCGGGAGCACACTGTCCACGTCCTGAAGCGGACACAGGGCAGCCCGCACGTGCCGCGCTTCACCGCGCGGGCATTGCGTCAGGCGGGTGGGCATGCGGCTCCACCTCGCGGCGTGAAGCGGCTCCCTCGCACGCCTCCAGGGCACGGAACGGGGAGGACGCGGGCCCGTGTCGCGCTCCCCTTCCCGCGCGCTCGCACGCGCGTCCGCGCTCAACCCTTCGCGCGCTTGCGTGGACGTGACGTGGCGGCACGGGTCGCCCCCGCGCCGTCCTTCGCCGAGCCCCGCTCCCAGGTCCCCGAGCGTCCCCCGGACTTGTGCTCGAGCTGGACGGCCTCCAGCACCATGCCCCGGTCCACGCTCTTGCACATGTCATAGACGGTGAGCGCCGCCGCGCACGCCGACGTCAGGGCCTCCATCTCCACGCCCGTACGGTCCACCGTCCGCACCGTCACGCGGACGGACAGCCCCTCCTTCACGGCGTCCAGCGTCACCTCGACTCCGGACAGGGCGATGGGGTGGCACAGCGGGATGAAGTCCGGGGTGCGCTTGGCGGCCATGATGCCGGCGAGCCTCGCCGCGGCGAGCACGTCCCCCTTCTCCACCTTCCCCGCGAGGATGCGCTCCCGCGTGGCGGGCAACATGCGCAAGAGCGCGGTGGCCACCGCCACGCGCTCCGTCTTCGGCTTCGCGCCGACATCGACCATCTTCACCGGCCCACCCCCTGGGCCACGGCCTGGAGCAGGTCATCCACCACGTCGTCCGGGTCCTCGAGTCCGACGGACACCCGGATGAGGCTCTCGCGAATCCCCGCCGCCTCGCGCTCCTCGGGCGTCAGGCGTCGCGCGCTGGCGCTGGCCGCGTGCATCACCAGCGTGCACACGTCCCCAAGCGACGGACCGGGTCGACCGACCTTGAGCGCCTCCAGGAAGCGCATGGCCTCGGGGCGGCCCGCGCCCCGGATTTCAAAGGACACCATGGGGCCGCCATCCTTGAGCACCTCGCGAGCCACCGCATGGTCCGGATGCGAGGCCAGCCCCGGGTAGATGACCCGCTCCAGCAGGGGCGACTCCGCAAGCCGCCGCGCCACGTGCGCCGCGTGTTCGGCATGGGCCTTCATCCGTACGGGCAAGGTGCGCAGGCCGCGCAGCGTGAGCCACGCCTCGAACGGACCCAGCACATCACCCGAGAGCACGCGCGCGGCGCGCAGCACGTCGATGCGCGAGCGAGCACCACTCACCGTGCCGCCCAGCGCGTCGCTGTGCCCGTTGAGCCACTTGCTGGTGGACTGCACCGCGTAGTCCGCGCCCAGCTCCAGCACGCGCTGCCCCATGGGCGAAGGGAACGTGGCGTCCACCGCGAAGGCCGCGCCCACGTCCCGGCACGCCTTCGCCAGCTCACGCAGGTCCGCCACGCGCAGCAGCGGATTGGTGATGCTCTCCGCCAGCACCAGGCGCGGCTTCAGCTCGCGGATGCGCGCCTGCGTCCCCGCGTCCGTCAGCTTCAGCGCATGCAGCTCCACGCCGAGCGCGGCACACAGCTTCTTGTAGAGCGCGCGCGTGACGCCGTAGCCGTCCGCCGGCATCACCAGCCTGTCGCCGGGCCGGAAGTCCTGGGCCTCGAAGAGCGAGCGAAGCGCGGCCATCCCACTGGCGTAGGCCACGCACGCCTCGGCGCCCTCCAACGCCGCCACGGCTTCTTCGAGCAGCGTGGTGTTCGGAGCACTGATGCGGGCGTAGGCGTAGTCCTTGCCGTCCAGCGCGCCGTCCAGGTCGTCGCTGCTGTCGAACCAGCTCACCGCGGACACGGAGATGGGGGGCGAGACGGGAACCGCCTTGCTGCCCTTCAGCCGCGTTCCGGCATGCACCGCCAGCGTCTTCTGCTTCGTGCTCATGAGAGTCCTGTTCCGCCCTTGCCCGGCTCGAAAAGAAGGCCGGTCCGCCATGGAGACGGACCGGCCTGGAGCATGCGTCACGCGGTGGTGAGCGGGCTACTCGCCCTGCTCAATCAGCCAGCGCTCCGCGTCGATGGCCGCCATGCAGCCGGTGCCGGCGGCGGTGATGGCCTGACGGTAGTAGCTGTCCTGCACGTCACCACAAGCGAACACGCCCGGGATGTTCGTGCGGGTGCTGCCCGCCACCGTCTTGAGGTAGCCGCCCTGGTGCGTCTCCAGGATGCCCTGGAACAGCTCCGTGTTCGGCGTGTGGCCAATGGCCACGAACAGGCCCGTGGCATTGAGCAGCTGGCTGTCGCCCGTCTTCAGATTGCGCACCACCGCGCCCGTCATTCCCTTCGCGTTGCCGGTGACTTCCTCCACCGCCGAGTTCCACAGGAAGGAAATCTTCGGATTGTTGAGCGCGCGCTCCTGCATCACCTTCGACGCGCGCAGCGAGTCGCGACGGTGGACGAGGGTGACGTGCTTGACGATTTTCGCCAGGTACGTGGCCTCCTCCATCGCCGTGTCTCCACCGCCCACGACGAGTACTTCCTGGTTCTTGAAGAACGCGCCGTCACAGGTGGCACACGCGGACACGCCCCGGTTCTTGTAGATGTCCTCACCCTTGACGCTCAGCCACTTGGCCGTCGCGCCGGTGGAGATGATGACGGTCTCCGAGAGAACGCGGATGCCGCTCTCCCCTTCGATGACGAAGGGGCGCTTGCTGAAATCCACCTTCACCACGTTTTCCATGTGGATGACCGTGCCGAACCGCTCCGCCTGCTTCTGGAAGCGGTCCATCAGCTCCGGGCCGGTGATGGCCTCCGGGAAGCCCGGGTAGTTCTCCACGTCCGTGGTCACCATGAGCTGCCCGCCCGGCACGCGCTGGGGATGCTCCAGCGTGGGCCCACCAGCGAACACCATCGGTTCCAGGTTGGCGCGCGCGGCATAGATGGCCGCGGTGTAACCCGCCGGCCCCGAGCCGATGATGGTCACCTTGTTGATTTTCTCCTCCGCCACGGGTGGCTCCTCCCTCTTTCCGTTGAGGCCGCGAAGGTACCAGAGGCCCTCGGGCGCGTGATACGAAGCTGGCCTCATGGATGCCGAGCTCCTCAAGAAGGTTGCGCTGTTCGAGGGTTTGACCCAGGGCCAGCTCGCCAAGGTGGCGCAACTCGGCCACACCAGGGACTACCCGGCGGGCGCCTTCCTCTTCCGCGAGGGGGAGTCCGGCCAGGAAATGTTCGTCATTTCCAGCGGCAAGGTCCGCATCTCCAAGTCGGTGCCCGGCATCGGAGAGGAAGCGCTCGCCATCCTGGAAGCCGGCCAGTACTTCGGAGAGATGGCGGTTATCGAGGACTCTCCCCGCTCCGCGGACGCCATCGCCCACATCTCCTGCTCGGTGTGGGCCATCGAAAGGTCCAAGCTGGACCAGCTGATGTTCACCGACAAGGACCTGGCGTACGTACTGCTCTGGACGTTCGTCCGCACGCTGAGCGAGCGACTTCGCGAGACGAACGACAAAATCAAATCGTTCTTCGCCATCTCCCGCTTCTGAAAGCAGGCCCGCACCGCCCACCTCTCGCCGCCCGAGAGGGTCCGTGGTGTGCGGGTGACCGTCCGGGAGTCGAGCCCTGTCGAGTCAGACGGGATGGGTAGGCCCACCGCGCCCCAGGTAGCGACAGCGGGCACATGCCTTGCTCAAGCACCGCGCCGGGGAAGGTGGGCGGGATGGAGTGGAGCATGGG
>NZ_JABUMQ010000456.1:0-7061 GCF_013336645.1 Myxococcus sp. CA039A
GCGGTGCAGCGCGAGGGCTTCGACTTGAAGGAGGGCTCCTTGCGGATCACCGGGGGCAGCCTTTTGCGGGCGTCGGTGGGTCCCAAGGTGCGCACCTGGTTGGGGCCGGTGCGGGCGGAGGTGGGCGCGGGCTATGGATATGCGCAGTTGCCGCACTTCGGTGCGTCCTCGGAGCCGGTGCTGTCGCGAGGGGTGCGGCACGCGGCGCTGGTGAGCGGGAGCCTGCGGCTGCCGCTGTTCACCCGGTTGGAGGTGGAGGCGCGGGGCGAGGTGCCCGTGTCGTTGGCGGTTCGTGACTCGGCCGGGGCGAAGGCGGAGGCGAAGGGTTTCGCCGCGGGTGGCGCGCTCCTGTTCCCGCTGACGGGCGCGCAGCGCTGGTCCGGCACGCTGCTCGTGGACTTCCAGCACGTGCAGGACACGGTGACGCTCGCGGATGGGACGCGGTCCGAGCAGCGCATGCGTCGGGTGGGCGCGGCGCTGGAGCTGACCTGGAATGACGCTCCCGAGTCCCGGGTATCGGAGCCGCTGCCTCCCGAGCGGGTGCCGGCGGGGGGCCTGTCGCTCCAGGTGCTGGACGTGGAGTCGGGCGCGCCGCTGGCGGGAGCGCGGGTGGTGCTGGTGTCCGGAGGCGTGGAGAGCGCGCCGCGCGAGGCGGATGCACAGGGCTCGCTGGAGAACGTGGAGCTGCCGCCGGGTGACGTCGTGGCTCGGGTGAGCGTGGATGGCTACGAGCCCGCGGAGGGTCGAGTCACGGTGGAGGACGGTGGGCGCGTGGCGCTGTCGGTGCGAGCGCGCAAGCTGCCGCCTCCCACGGGGGGCTTGAAGGTGACGGTGGTGAGCGCGGGCAACGGGGTGCCGTTGCCGGGGGTGCGGCTGACGGTGGGGGCCGTGGAGGTGCGCACGGACATGAGGGGCGAGGCGTGGGTGAAGTCGCTGCCGCCAGGGCCCGTGGCCGTGGTGGCGAAGTCGCCGGGCTATCGGGTGGCGGAAGAGGCGGCCATCATCATCGCGGGGCAGGAGACGGTGCTGTCCGTGCCGCTCGCCTCGGAGCGCAAGGGTGAGCCCGCGACGCTCACGGGCCAGGTGCGCAGTGCTCGGGGCGGAAAGCCCATCGCGGCCACGCTGCTCATCCCGCAGGCGAAGGTGAAGGCGCGCACGGATGCGAAGGGTGCGTTCACCTTCAAGGTGCGCGGTGGCACCTACCGCATCACCATTTCCGCGCGCGGCTACCTGTCGCAATCCAAGCTCGTCACCTTGAAGGATGGAGAGCAGGCCATCTTCAACGTCGACCTCTTCCCGAGGCAGCGGCGGTGAGTGACACGCTTCCCAGGCTCGCTGCCTCGCTGCGAGAAGGTGAGCAGCCCCTCTTCCATGTCGATTTCATCCCGAGGCCTCAACGGTGAGTAACGCGCGTCCCTGGCTCCTGGTCCTCCTGCTCGTCGCGACGGCCTGCGACGAAGAGGCGACCACTCCGTCCAGCCCCGTCGCGGAGGTTCCTGCCTCGCCCGACGCGGGACCCTCCGTGGAGCTGGCTCGCCTGGAGGGCCTGTCCGGCGAGGTGCTGGTGGAGCGCGGTGGCAAGAAGGTCCCCGCGCGGGAAGGCCCGCTGTACTCGGGTGACGCGCTGGAGACGGGCGCGACGGGCGCGGCGACGATGCGCTTCGCGGACGGGCGCTCGGTGGAGGTGGGCTCCGACGCACGCGTCGGCGTGGGCGAAGAGGCCGGGAGCGTGGTGCTGACCGTGGAGCGCGGCATCGTGTTGTCGCGAGTCCCCGCGCGCCCGGCCGGCGCTCCCTCGAGTGGCAAGAAGGTGTCGCTGACACTGCTGACGCCCTTCGGCCTCACGCGCGTGGGCTCCGAGCCCAGCGAGGTGAGCGTGCAGGTGACGAAGGACTCCGGCCGCGTGGAAGTGAAGCTGGGCGCCATCGAGTTCGTGTCCAAGGATGGCCAGCAACTGCGCGCGTCGGAGGGTGACTCGGTGGAGGTATCGGCGGGGCGAGCGGAGCTGCTGCTGCGCGGCTCGCGGCTCGTGGAACTCTCACCCATTCCGGTGACGGTGCGACTGGGTTCGGGGCGCGCGGAGATGCGCGGCAAGGGCGCGAAGCGTTGGCGTCCGGTGCGCACGGAGGGCGACGTGCTGGCGCCGGGAGACGGCGTGCGCACGCGCGGCAGTGGCACGGCGGAGCTGATGCTGCAGGGCTCGTCCTCGCAGTTGTCGCTGGGGCCCTCGGCGGAGATGGTGCTGGAGGGCGCGGGGCAGGGGGGCACGCGGGACGAGGCCCGGATGGACCTGCGCCAGGGTGGGCTCGGCGTCCAGCTCGCGCAGGGACGCGAGAGTCGCGTGGTGCTGCCCGGGCTCACGCTGGAGGGTGACGGCGCGTCGCGACTGGCGGTGCGGCGCACCTCGACGGGCTATCTGGTCGATGCGCACACAGGGCGGGTGACGCTGGTGCGCGGAGACGTGCGCCAGCCGCTGCGTGCCGGAGAGCGAGCGACGGTGACAGGCGAGACGGGCGAGGCGCGCATCGAGGCGCTCGGACCCGCGCCGCTGCTGCTCGGAGAGGGAGACGGCACGGAGGTCTACCACCAGGGGATGCCCGAGGTGGCCATTGGCTGGGAGAAGGAGGGGGAGGTGACGGTGGAGGTGGCCTCGGACGAGGCCTTCACGCGGCCCCTGCTGTCCGGCACGGTGTATCAGTCCTTCGTCAACGTCCCGGCTCCCGCGCGCGGCCTGCTGTACTGGAGGGTGCGCGGCAAGGACGGCAAGGACCTCGCGAAGGGCAGCGCGACGTTCGCCCCGGAGCGGCTCGGCGGAGACCTGGACCGCGTGCGCAACGTGGTGCCGGAGGGGCTGGAGAAAACGACCATCTTCTATCAAGACAAGCCGCCGTCGGTGACGTTCACCTATGCGGAGGAGGCGTCGGCGGCGCGGTACAAGGTGGCGGTGTATCGGGTGGGCGCGCTGGAGAAGCCAGTGGCCGAGCGCACGGTGACGGAGGCTCGCGCGGCGCTGGACGCGGGCGCGCTGGGAGAGGGCAGCTACCTCTGGTCCGTCACGCCGCTGTCCGCGACGGGCGAGCAA
Source organism: Myxococcus sp. CA039A (assembly GCF_013336645.1). Lineage (NCBI taxonomy): Bacteria > Pseudomonadati > Myxococcota > Myxococcia > Myxococcales > Myxococcaceae > Myxococcus > Myxococcus sp. CA039A. The sequence continues at coordinate 3,083 of NZ_JABUMQ010000456.1, forward strand.
CTGAAGGGGGGACGGATGAACAAGCTCGAGCTGGTGTACGACAACTCAGTACCGATGCTCCTGGTGTCGCAGCCGCGCAACGGCCAGCGGGCCGCGTCGAAGGTGAGGACCACGGGCGTGGCGCCCGTGAATGCGCGCCTGTCCATCAATGGACGTCCCGTCTCCCTGGATGGCAAGCACCGCTTCGATACCTGGGTGGAGCCAGTGGGCGCGCCCCCGTTGCTGGTGTTTAAGATGACCCGTCCCGGTGCTCCGGATGTTCATACGGTCCGCACCCTGAGACAGCGAGGGCCTTGAGGATGTCACCCACCCAGACGACACATCCTGGCTCCGAGGACGCGCCGCCGCCGCTGCTGCGCCCGTATGGGCCCTACGTGCTGGTTCGCAAGCTGGCCGAGGGCGGCATGGCGGAGATCTTCCTCGCCAAGCTGCTGGGCGCGGACGGCTTCGAGCGCAACGTCGTCATCAAGCGGATGCTGCCGCACCTGTCGAGCATCCCTGACTTCGTGGAGATGTTCCGGGACGAGGCGCGGCTGGCCGCGAAGCTCACGCACCCCAACATCGTCCAGATTCAGGAGTTGGGCTTCACCGAGGGCTGCTACTACATCTGCATGGAGTACCTCGCGGGCGAGGACTTCTCCACGACGCTGCGGCTGGCCGGTCGTCGGCGGCAGTATCTGCCGTTCCCGATTGTGCTGCGGGTGCTCATCGATTCGGCGCGAGGGCTGCACTACGCGCACGAGTTCACGAATGACATGGGGCAGCCGCAGAACGTGGTCCACCGCGACGTCTCTCCGTCGAACCTGTACCTGACGTATCAGGGGCAGGTGAAGGTGCTGGACTTCGGCATCGCCAAGGCCGAGTCGCGGCTCGCCAACACGCGCACCGGCGTCGTGAAGGGCAAGTACATGTACATGGCGCCGGAGCAGGCGAAGGGCGGGGAGGTGGACCGTCGCGCGGACATCTTCGCGCTCGGCGTCAGCCTGTTCGAGGCGCTCACGCACGTGCGGCCCTTCTCGCGAGAGAACGACCTCGCGGTGCTCAACGCGCTCTTGCACAACGAGTTCAAGCGCCCGCGCGAGCTGCGGCCCGACCTGCCCGTCGAACTGGAGGCCATCGTCCTGAAGGCGATGTCCCCATTTCCGGAAGACCGTCACCCCACGGCGGAGGCGTTCGCCGAGGACCTGGAGGCCTTCCTCGGCGAGCACCTGAGCGCCGCCGGCACGCCGCAGCTCAGCGCGTTCCTCCGCTCCCATTTCGGCGAGGAGCGCTTCACCGAGCGCACCCGCATCCCCACGCTGGCCTCGCTCTCCGCGGCCCTGGGGGTCGTGACGCAGGCCACCGGGTTGATGGAGACGGGGACGAACGTGGTGGGCGCTCCGGTCTCCGTGGGCGGAAGCACCGATGTCGCCACCGCGCGCGCCTGGGGGGCCCGTTCCCCCGCGTCGTCATCGGGACTGGTGCCCGCCGCGACGAAGACGCCGGCCACCGAGACCTCCGTTCCACCCGTCGAGGCCCCGCGTTCCCGAGGCTGGCGTCCGCTCGTCGTCGGCCTCGCGGGAGGCTTGCTGCTCGCGAGCGTGGGGCTCGTGGGATACCGGCAGCTCGTCGCGCCCGCGTCGTCGGGTGGCGAGGTGGCGGCTCACGCCTCCACGGCTCCCGCGAATGACGTAAGCGTGAAGGTCCAGAAGCCTGAGCCGGTCCCCGTGCCCACTCCGCCAGAGGTGGTGGCCGCGCCCGTGGGGACGACCGTGCAGGGGCCGGAGGCTGTCCCGACCACCCCTGAAGGCGACGCGCAGGCGGCCGTGGGAGCCCAGGCGGCGCTGCCGGGCAAGGGCGACGACGAGGTGGCCGAGAAGCCGCTGAAGGCGCCACCGGCCAAGAAGCGCATGACGCTGGGCGTGGGGGACATCACCCGTGTGGTGGAGAAGGGGCGCTCGCGCATCACCGCGTGCTTCGAGAAGAACCGCGCGGACCTGCCGACGAGCGAAGGGCAGGTCCAGGTGGAGTTCTCCATCGTCTCGTCGGGTGCCGTGCGCGCGGGCGTGCGCGGACCGCTGGCCGAGACGGCGGTGGGCCGCTGCCTCCAGTCCCAGGCGCAGCGGCTGCGCTTCCCGGCGCATCGCGACGAGGAGGTCAACGTACTGGTGCCGTTCGCCTGGCGGCTGACCCGGTAGGAAGCGCGGCGCCGGTGTTTGGCGCCGCGGGGTGCCTCAGAGGTCGCGGCGGGCGGACAGTGCCTTCGCCAGTGTGGCCTGGTCGGCGAACTCCAAATCACCACCCATGGGCAGGCCCTGGGCGATGCGGGTGACACGCAGACCCATGGGCTTGAGCAGTCGCGTCAGGTACAGCGCGGTGGCCTCGCCCTCGACGTCCGGGTTGGTGGCGAGGATGAGCTCCTCCACCCGGCTGTCGTTGAGGCGCTCCAGCAGTTCCTTGATGCGAAGCTGCTCGGGGCCCACGCCTTCGAGCGGAGACAGCACGCCGTGCAGGACGTGGTAGCGACCCTTGAACTCCCGGGTGCGCTCCAGCGCCATCAGGTCGGCGAAGGTCTCCACGACGCACAGCACGCGGTCGTCACGGCGGTGGTCGCGGCAGAAGCCACAGGTCTCCGTGTCGGTGAGGGAGAAGCAGCGCACGCACAGGTGCACCTTCTCCTTCACCTCTCGGATGGCCTGCGACAGGTCCGCGGCGTACTCACCGGGAGCACGCAGAATGTGGAACGCGAGGCGCTGGGCGGTCTTTTCGCCAATGCCCGGCAGCTTCGCGAGCTGGGCGACGAGGCGGTTCAGCGGATCGGGCGTCATCCGGTATCAGGTAACGCCGGGGATCTTGATGCCGCCGGAGATTTTGGCCAGCTCGCGCTGCATGTGCTGACGGCTGCTCGCCAGGGCGCCATTCACGGCGGCGATGATGAGGTCCTCGAGCATCGACGTGTCGTTCGGGTCGATGACTTCCTTGTTGATCTTGATGCTGCGGATCTCCTGGATGCCGTTGGCCACGACGGTGACGCGGCCATCGCCAGCCGTGGCCTCGACGGTCTCCTCGGCCAGCTGCTGCTTCCGCTCTTCAATCTTCTCCGTCAGCTTGTTCGCCTGCCGGATGAAGTAGTTCAGGTCGACGCCAGGCATGTGCTTCCTCGGTACTCGGGGGAGCGGCACCCTTCATGGGTCCGCTCGGGCGTGGAGTGTGGCGCGCACCCTACCGTTGCGCGGGGACAAAGTCAGGCGCTGTCGTCGGGGGCTTCGATTGGAGCGTCGGCGGGCGAGGCGGCGGCGGGGCGCTCGGGCTCGTAGATCTGGATGTGCTCGATTTCTCCACCCAGCCTCAGGAGCACGGCGCGGACCGAGGCGTGGTTGCGCACCTTGCTCTCGGTGTTCTTCTCGTGGGTGGCCCGGCTCTGTGCGTCACGCTCGGCGATGCTGAGCGAGGCCCGCGTGTCGTCGGCGGACACGTCCTGGAAGGAGAGCTTCACCGCTCGGCCGAAGTGCTCGGCGAGGAGCTTGTCGATGATGGTCTTCCCCGCCGCGGCGGACACCGTCATCCGGTGCAGGCCGGCGGAGGGCAGGAAGCCGAGGATGATTTCTCCGGCCTTCATCGACACGAGACGGCCGTTGGCGAGCGCGGTGCCGTGCCGGAGGGAGGAGGCCTTGACGCTCTCCACCGCGGCGCGCCAGCGCTCAATCAGCGGAAGGTTCGGGTTGTCGCGGCCTCGTGCCCCCGCGGGTGCGGGCGAGGTGGCGAGCACGGGAGGCGGCTCCGGCTCCGGCTCGGCGGCGGGAAGCTCGGGTTCGGGGATGCACTCGCCGGAGGCACAGCCGCCCGGGGAGGCTTCCTCCGGGTAGAAGCGCGAGTCCTCGTCGTCGACGGCCACGGACTCGGGCGGGCCCGGTGGGGCTTCCGGCTTGCGGACGTTGATGACGCGGACACTGGGCGCGGGCTCGGTGGTGCGAGAGAGCGGGGTGGCTCCGGCGTGAGG
>NZ_JABUMQ010000457.1:0-6998 GCF_013336645.1 Myxococcus sp. CA039A
GCGCGGGGGCGGGTGGCAAGGGCGGCCGCACATGGAGTGGCGATACTCATGCCACGACTGGCGCTCCTGCTCCCTCTCGTGACGTGGGCGGTCTGGGCGGCACGCGCATGGACTTCAGCGCGGTGGACCATCTGCTCTTCGGTGGTGGTGGCGGTGCGGGTCATAGCAACGACGACTTTGGCGGCGGCGGCAGCGCGGCGGGCGGCATCGTGTTCATTCGCGCGGCTTCGCTGGCTGGCGCGGGGACGATTTCCTCCAATGGCGTGGCGGGTGAAAACGCTCGCGAGGATGCCAACGACGCGGCGGGTGGAGGTGGCTCGGGTGGAACGATTTATCTGCGCGTCACGGGTGCGTTGACCTGCGGCAACAACCTGGTGTTGGCGCGCGGCGGTAACGGCGGCAGCACGGTCTTCCCTGAGCACGGCACGGGCGGCGGCGGTGGTGGTGGTCACATCCTGCTCCAGGGCGGCACGATGAATTGCTCCCCCTCCGTCGCGGGGGGCATCCCGGGCACGCAGCCCACGGCGGGCGCTCCGGATGGCCTCACCTACGGCGCCATCGCGGGCAGTCCCGGTGTCATCACCACCCTGGCGGGCCCCTTCGTGACGCCGTCGGCCCCGGTGGTCGTGACGCCCGCCAACGGCTCCACCACGGGCGTGCGTCCTCCCATCACTGGCACTGCGACCCCGAACTCCTCGGTCGTCATCTCCGTGGACGGCGTGGTGCTGGCCACCGTCACGGCGGATGCCGCGGGCAACTTCACGTACACGCCGGTCGTGGACCTGACGACGGGCGTGCACACGGTGAATGCCGTGTCCGTGCTGAACGGCGCCTCGAGCATGGTCAGCAACACCAACACCTTCACGGTGCAGAACGCGCTGCCTCCGCCGGTCGTCGTCACTCCGGCGAACAACGCGGTGCTCACGACCGCGCCAACGCAAATCACTGGCACGGCGTCGGGCGGTGCCACGTCCGTGGTGCTCACGCTGAATGGCGTGACGTACCCGGCCATCGCCGTGACCGGCGGTAACTGGACGTTCCCGATTCCCGTCGCGGTGACGGACGGCGTCTACAACATCTCGGTCGTGTCCCAGGATGCGACCCGTACGAGCACGGCCACGACGTCCACCTTCACGGTGGACACGGCGACGTCGGTGAGTGTCACGACGCCGGCCGAGGGTGCGGTGCTGACCAACGGTGTGGTGACGTACTCGGGAACTGCGGAGCCCGGCGCCTCGGTGGCGGTGGTGGTGGATGGCACCACGGTGGGCACGGTGACGGCGGCGGCGAACGGCACCTGGTCGGTGCCGGTGGCCGCGGCGCTGGCGGACGGCGCGCACTCGGTGACGGCGACGGCGACGGATGCGCTGAACCACACCGCGACGGACACCAACACCTTCACGGTGGACACGGGCACGTTCGTGAGCGTGACGACGCCGGCCGAGGGCGCGGTGCTGACCAACGGAGTGGTGACGTACTCGGGCACGGGTGAGCCGGGCGCCACGGTGGTGGTGCGTGTCGACGGCGCCACGGTGGGCACGGTGACGGTGCCGGCGAACGGAATCTGGTCGGTGCCGGTGGCGACGCCGCTGGCGGATGGGCCGCACTCGGTGACGGCGACGGCGACGGATGCGCTGAACCACACCGCGACGGACACCAACGCCTTCACGGTGGATGCGACGACGAACGTGAGCATCACCACGCCGGCGGAAGGCGCGGTGCTGGACGACGGCGCGGTGACGTACTCGGGCACCGCGGAGCCGGGAGCCACCGTGACGGTGGTGGTGGACGGCAATACGGTGGGCACGACGACGGCGGCGGCGAATGGCACCTGGTCGGTGCCGGGCAACTCGTCGCTGGGCGACGGTCCTCACTCGGTGACGGCCACGGCCGAGGACGCGAGCGGCAACACCGCGACGGACACGAACACCTTCACGGTGGACGCGTCGACGAACGTGAGCATCACCACGCCCGCGGATGGCTCGACCATCAGCGACCCGATGGTGACGTACTCGGGTACCGCGGAGCCGGGCGCCACGGTGACGGTGGAAGTGGATGGTACGGTGGTGGGCACGACGACGGCGGCGGCGAACGGCAGCTGGTCGGTGCCGGGCAACTCGTCGCTGGGTGAAGGTCCTCACACGGTGACGGCCACGGCCGAGGACGCGAACGGCAACACCGCGACGGACACGAACACCTTCACGGTGGACACGTCGACGAACGTGAGCATCACCACGCCTGCGGATGGCTCGACCATCAGCGACCCGATGGTGACGTACTCGGGTACCGCGGAGCCGGGCGCCACGGTGACTGTCACCGTGGACGGCACGGTGGTGGGCACGGTGACGGCGGCGGCGAACGGCAGTTGGTCGGTGCCGGGCAACTCGTCGCTGGGCGAAGGTCCCCACACGGTGACGGCCACGGCCGAGGACGCATTCGGCAACACCGCCACGGACACGAACAACTTCACGGTGAACACGTCGACGAACGTGAACATCGCCACGCCGGCGGACGGCTCGACGGTCGGCAACCCCGTGGTGACGTACTCGGGTACGGCCGAAGCGGGCGCCACGGTGACTGTCACGGTGGACGGCACGGTGGTGGGCACGGTGACGGCGGGTGTCGATGGCAACTGGTCGGTGCCGGTGGCCACGACGCTGACGGACGGCTCGCACACGGTGGTGGCCACCGCCGAGGACGGCGACGGCAACACCGCGACGGACACGAACACCTTCACGGTGGACACGGCCACGACGGTGAGCATCACCACTCCCGCCGAGGGCGCGGTGCTGACCGACGGAGTGGTGACGTACGTGGGGACCGCGGAGCCGGGCGCCACGGTGACTGTCACGGTGGACGGCACGGTGGTGGGCACGGTGACGGCGGCGGCGAACGGCAGCTGGTCCGTGCCGGTGGCGGCGGAGCTGGCGGATGGAGCGCACTCGGTGACGGCCTCGGCGGAAGACGCCCAGGGCAACACCGCGACGGACACCAACGCCTTCACGGTGGACGCCACGACGTCGGTGAGCATCACCACGCCGGCGGAGGGCTCCACGGTGACCAACCCGGTGGTGACGTACTCGGGTACGGCGGAGCCGGGCGCCACGGTGACGGTGGTGGTGGACGGCACCACGGTGGGTACGGCGACGGCGGGCGTCGACGGCAGCTGGTCGGTGCCGGTGGCCACGCCGCTGGTCGACGGGCCGCACTCGGTGACGGCCACGGCGGAGGATGTGAATGGCAACACCGCCACGGACACGAACACCTTCACGGTGAACTCCGTGCCGGACACGCGCATCACCGCGAGCCCGCCCGTGAACACCGCCAGCACCGACGCGGAGTTCAGCTTCAACTCCGTCACGGGAGACCCGCGTGACACCTTCGAGTGCTCGCTCGACGGCGCGGCCTTCACCCCCTGCACCAGCCCCATCAACTTCACGGGCCTGCCCGAGGGAACGCACACCTTCCAGGTGCGCGCGGTGGACGCGGACGGCGACGTGGACCCCACGCCCGCCCACTTCATCTGGTCCATTGGCCTGGACACGGACGGCGACGGCCTGACGGACACGGAGGAGATTGCCATCGGCACGGACCCGAACAACCCGGACACGGACGGCGACGGCGTGTCGGACGGCATCGAGGTGGAAGTGGGCGGGACGGATCCGCTCGACGACGACTCGGATGACGACGGTCTGATGGACGGCACCGAGGACAAGGATCACGACGGCATCGTCGACGCGGACGAGACCGACCCGAACGAGGCGGACACGGACGGCGACGGCATCCAGGACGGCACGGAGCTGGGTCAGACCGTGCCCGAGGGCTCGGACACCGACGCGACGGTCTTCATCCCCGATGCGGACCCGACCACCGTCACCAACCCCCTCAACCCGGACACGGACGGCGGCAGCGTGCGTGACGGCGTGGAGGACGCGAACCACAACGGCCGCATCGACCCGGGCGAGACGGACCCGAACCTGGCCGCCGACGATGTGGACTCCGACCTGGACGGCGTGAGCGACGAGCGCGAAATCGAGCTCGGCATGGATCCGCATGATGCGGACACGGACGACGACGGCGTGCCGGACGGCGATGAGGCCCTCACCGACACGGATGGGGACGGCACCATCGACGCGTTGGATCCGGACAGCGACAACGACGGCATCAACGACGGCACGGAGAGCGGCGTGACGCGGGAGACGGCGCCTCCGGGCACCAACGTCGACTCGCCGAACTTCGAGCCGGACCTGGACCCCACCACCACCACCGACCCGACGAATCCGGACACGGATGGTGATGGTCTGAACGACGGCCGGGAGGACGCGGACCACAACGGCCGCGTGGACGCCACGGAGACGGACCCGAACGACGCCGACACGGACGACGACGATCTGAACGACGGCGTGGAAGTCACGGGTACCAATGCGACGAACCCCCTCAACCCGGACACGGACGGTGACGGCCTGAACGACGGCCGCGAGGACGCCAACCACAACGGTGGCTTCGACAACGGCGAGACGGACCCGAACAACCGCGACACCGACGCTGGTGGTGCGAGCGACGGTGACGAGGTCAACGGGGGCTCCAACCCGCTGAACGGCGATGACGACTTCGTCGTCGTGGGCCGTGGCTGCAGCACGGGAGGGGCGGGCACCTTCGTTCCGCTGGCGCTGCTGTTCCTGGCACTGCCCCTGTTCGGTCGCCTCCGCCGCGTGGCGGGGCGCTCGTCGCGGGGCGTGGCGGCGGCCGTCACCGGAGGCCTGGTCCTCGCGGGCACGCTCGCGGCCCAGCCTGCCCATGCGCAGGTGACGACGCCGGGCCCCGTGTCGCAGTCCATCGACGTGCAGCGCTTCAAGCCGGGCCCGGGCGCCGAGGACATCCTCGGCATCCACAGCGCCCGCGTGCAGCGCCACCTGGGGTTGAACCTCGGCCTGTCGCTCAACTACGGGAGCAAGCCGCTCAACTTCCTGGACCCTCGCTCGGACCGGTTCATCACCGCGCTGGTGAGCCGTCAGCTGGGAATCGACCTGATGGGCGCGGTGGGTCTGTTCGACCGCTTCGAAATCGGCGTGATTCTGCCCGTGACGATTCAGGGCTCGGACCCGGCGCCGCAGGTGGACTCGTCCTTTTCGCAGGGCGTGGGCGGCGGTGGTATCGGCGACCTGCGACTGGTGCCGAAGGCGCGCCTGATTGATGGGGAGCGCTTCGGCCTCGCGCTGGCGGTGCCGGTGTCGCTTCCCACGGCGGGTGGAAACGACTTCCTCGGCGGCTCCGGGGTGAGCGTGCAGCCCAAGCTGGTGGCCGAGTACGGTGAGAAGGTCCGCTTCGCCGCCAACGTCGGCGTGGACATCCGCGAGAAGCAGGTGCTGCGCAACCTGACGGCGGGCAACGCGTTCACCTACGGCCTGGGCACGGAGATTCCCTTCACGCTGGGCCGACTGCCGCTGTCCGCCGAGGCGACGGTGATTGGCGCCATCGGCCTGGACGAGCAGGACACGGAGGAGAGCCCGCTGGAGCTGCTGGCCGCGCTGAAGTACCGCGCGGTGAGCGGATTCACGGCGCACCTGGGCGGTGGACCGGGCCTCACCCGGGGCTACGGCACGCCCGGCTACCGGCTGCTGGCGGGCTTCGGCTACAGCCCTCCGCCCGAGCCCAAGAAGGCGGCGCCTCCTCCGCCGGTGGACACGGACGGCGACGGCCTCTACGACCCGGACGACAAGTGCCCCACGCAGCCCGAGGACAAGGACGGCTTCGAGGACGCGGATGGCTGCCCGGACCCGGACAATGACCAGGACGGCATCCTCGATGGCGACGACAAGTGCGTGAACGAGCCAGAGACGAAGAACGGCTTCCAGGACGAGGAAGGCTGCCCCGACGAGGCTCCGCCCGTGGACACCGATGGCGACGGCCTCTTCGACCCGGATGACAAGTGCCCGAACCAGCCCGAGGACAAGGACGGCTTCCAGGATGGGGACGGCTGCCCGGACCCGGACAACGACAAGGACGGCATCCCGGACGTCGCGGACAAGTGCCCCAACGAGCCCGAGGTCATCAACGGCGTGGCGGACGAGGACGGCTGCCCCGACAAGGGCAAGGTGAAGGTCCAGGTGGATGGCGAGCGCATCCTCATCCTGGAGAAGGTCTACTTCGCCACGGGCAAGGACATCATCCTCCCGCGCTCCTTCCCGCTGCTGAAGCAGGTGGCCGCGGTGCTGCGCGCCAACCCGCAGGTGGAGCTGCTGCGGGTGGAGGGGCACACGGATGACCAGGGCAACGACGCGTCCAACCTGGACCTGTCCAAGCGCCGCGCCGCCAACGTGCGTGCCTTCCTGGTGAAGGAGGGCATCGACGCCGCCCGCCTGGAGTCGCAGGGCTACGGTGAGACGAAGCCCGTCGACACCAACAAGACGGCGAAGGGCCGCGAGAACAACCGGCGCGTGGAGTTCAACATCGTCCGCATTGGCAAGGTGGAAGTGGAGCGCGTGGCCCCCTGATGTCGTCGCGCCGCCCCGGGCGCCCACCGTGGTGCCCCGGGGCTGACAGCCAAAGTCGTTGACGCGAGGGTGGTTCCGGCAAGTCGTCCGGGGCCACCCTCGGTTTTTTAGGGGAGGTCCGTCCACCACCCGGAGTCGGGGGCGCGTGACGCTCCGTGAAGACCCTCCACGTGTGTCGTGGAACAGGGGGGAAAGGGGTGGCGCCGATGCGGGGAGACCTGCCAGGGTGCTCCATCCAGCGCGAGTCAAGGGGCGAAGTGGACCCGCCACGCCGCGCTGCCTGCTTTCGGGGCCGCTGCGTAAGTCCGCGTCAGGACTCGGCGCCGCGCCATCCCGCTACATGTGCGTAGCGGAATACTTGCCAAAGATCCGGACTTGCTGATGATTGCGGAGGTTGGAGGCTTGCGCGCTGCATCGCGCGACGCCTGCCGAAAGGACCGCCATGGACCAGTTCGATCAGAACAAGCAGGCCGCCAAGATTCGGGCTGTCTCTTATACACACCT
>NZ_JABUMQ010000458.1:0-6971 GCF_013336645.1 Myxococcus sp. CA039A
AGCCCCGTGCCGCCCGAGCTCCCCCGGATGCCCTGCCCTCGCGACTGGAGACGCTGCTGGAGTCGCTCACGGACCGGCACCTGGCGGACCGGCTGGAGCGCGTCCATCGCGCGGCGGCGGTGGCCATCGACCAGTTGGGACACCTGAGCATCGCCCGTTACGAGCCCACCTCCCTGGAGTCGGACGGCGGCGCGGACCTGTCCCTCTGGGAGACCATGGCCCCCGCCATCGGCGACACCCTCGTGGGCGTCAACCAGCTCGTCAGCGCCATCCACCAGCAGTTCCCCCCGCCCTCGCGCTCCGCGAGCACCGGGGACACCGGCTGGGCCCCTCCCCCCGCCAGCTCCGATGAGCGGCTGGCGCAGGAGGTGGAGGCGGTGCTCCACGCCACCGCGGAGCGGCTGTCCAAGAGGGTGTCGGAGCTGGGCCAGCAGATGCGAAAGCCGGAGGTCGTCAGCGACCGCTGGACGCTGATGGCCAAGCTCCAGGCGTTCCGCGCCGACTTCCGCGTGCGCATCGGCGACCTCGTCTACCTGACGGCGGCGGCCTTCGAGGACGTGCGCCGCGAGGACGTGGTGCCCGGCTACGTGCACCAGGTGGGCGCGCGCTCGGCGCTGCGCGGGGCGGCGGCGGACCTGCGCCGCTCGCTGCAAGGACGGTTGGAGCGCGCGACGAAGGCGGAGGCCCCGTCACGACCCCCGCTGGCCCGACAGATGGCGGAGAGCGTGTCGGCCTTCATCACCCTGTCCGCCTCGGTGGCGCTGCGCACGCCGCAGAAGCACCACGTGCTCACCTTCCGCGCGCGCCTCCAGGACGCGGGAGGACAGCCCGAACTGGCGGCGGACGTGCTGCCCTCGCTCGTCGAGCCCTTCCTCGCCTTCCTGGAGGAGGCCATGGACGAGGTGACGCGCACGTGGCTCGTCGTGCATGACCGCGAGCTGTGGGCGGCGTGTGGCGCGAAGCTGGAGCAGGCGGAGATGCACCTGACGCTCGGCTCGCCAGGCGCGGCGCGCGTGCTGGCGGACGCGGTGGACACGGCGGCGGCGCTGTACGGCCGCTCGGCGCCGTTCGACGGCTTCCTGCGCAAGGCGCGACAGGAGGCCGCCGAGGGACTGGCCGAGACGGGCTCATACGGCCTGCTCGAGCGCTTCAGGGAGCGCCTCGCGGCCCTGCCCTTCAGCTAGGGGGCCGCGACTACTTCTTCGTGTCGGCGGGAAGCGCGGGAGCCTCCGCCTTCGACGGCAGCACGCGCAGCTCGTTGAAGCGCTCGGCCAGCGTGCCCGGCGTCATCTCTTCCTGCCACTGCTTGGGGTTGGTGTTCCAGCCGAAGTCGGCCGGCACCTTGCCGCCACCCTGGTTCTTGTAGCCAATCATGTCCGGGAACAGCGTGGACCAGCGGCCCGCGGGGTCCGGCTCCTTGGTGATGTACTGCCGGTTGGCGGGGATGAGGAAGGGCTTGCTCGCGTCGCTCATGACGCAAAGCCTCCCCGAAACCCGCCCGCAAGGGTAGTGGGAAGCCACGGTGACGGCGCCTGGAGGCCTGGTCCCCGGACATCCCCCCGGAATGAGGCCCTCAAGCGGCCTTCCGGGCCTTCCCCCGGCGCACGGGGGGCAGCACCCGGGGCCCCAGCGCGAAGACGGCCGCGAAGTAGCGCGCCTGGGCCTCGCTCCGGTACCGGTAGCGCCGCACCTCGCCCTCCGACGTGACGACCTCCACCCCCCAGCCCTTCCTGTCCTCGCTCACGTCCACGCGCTCCACGCCACCCATGCCGTCCCCCTCTCCCGTTTCCTGGCGTCTTGGAGATCAATCACCGTGCCAGTCAGTCCACGCGGATGCCCGGGGTTGCGGTGTCCACGGGACGTCAGTCGGCCGCGAGGCGGTAAGGAATGCAGCCATGCCCGCCTGCCTGCCTGCTTGTGGGGTGGAAGGGTGCGATGCCCTCCAGGGCGCGTACCCAGGGCCTGGAGCGGTCTGCTTGTGCCGCGCGATTCCTGCGTTAACTCAGAGGCATGACTGAATTCGAGAGCAACATCGGCGAGCGGTTCGCCGAATTCGTCCTTCCCGACGGCTGCGTGCTCTGCGGTGGGGCGGTGAACGTGCGCGCCAGCCCCTCCGGGGCGCACAGCTACTGCGCCCACTGCCACTGGCTGTCCAAACCTCGCATGCGCGTGAAGGACAACGGCGTGGAGCTGTCCTTCGGCGCGGCGGCCACGGCTTGATGTCCCGCGCGTCGAGCATCCACGAGGCTCGACGCGCTCACCCCACGGGCAGGCTCAATTCGCGGAGCAGGCCCAGACCCCCTGGATGGTGCAGAAGCAGTTTCCGACGCGCCGGTTGATGCAGCACGAGCGCGTGCCGCTGCCCGCCGGGGAGCACGCCTTGCCCGCGAGGCTCAAGCAGGAGCTGTTGGGCTGCAGGCAGATGGAGGGCAGCGAAATGGGGCAGATTTTGTGCAGCCCATCGCACTCGACGGACTCGCCCGGGTAGGTGTTGCACGTGGTGCCCGTGCAGGACACCGTCGACCCATTCGAACAGGTCGTCGTACACGTTTCGAGCGCGCTCTCCTCCTGGGCGAGAGGCTCCAGCGCCTCGACGGCCTCGGTTCCACCACAGGCCAGCAGACCGGACACGACCAGCGCCGACAGCACCGTCAGGGACAGCTTCATGGGTGGGCTCTCTTTCAGCGAAGGATGGGCGATGGCCCATCACGCACGTGCGTGCGCGCTGGAGAGGGATTGAAGCATGACCCGTGGGTGCCCCGTCAGGCATGGGCCCATGACTCACCGTGGCATCTGCACTTCGATTTCACTATTTCGAGCAGAGCGGACACGGTGGGGTGCGGGGGCCTCACCTGCGCGGACCTTCGTCGAGGCCGGGGCCTTCCAGGGTGCGCCCGGAGTCGGAGGCCTCCCGAGGCGGTGCGGGCGGCAGGCCCTGCGCGGAGAGCAAGAGCGACAGCAGGGCGGCCTGCTCCTTCTCCCCGAGGACCTCCATCGTCTTCGGCAGGCTGAGGGAGACGGAGGTCGGCTCGCCGTCCACGTCGGGCTGACAGGTGCGCCAACCGGTGTAGTGGCCCCCCGCCACCGTCAGGGTGTAGCTGCAGCCGCCCACGTCGCCGGAGATGCCCACGGGGGAGATGACGAGCGAGGTGGGCCAGTGGGCGAGTTCGCCATCCACGCGCAGGCCCTGCTCGGAGGCCATGCGGGACAGTTCGAGCCGGCTGTCCTCCACGCCCACGCGTCCGACGATGGGCCCCTGGGGCCAGCGCAGGTCCACGTCACCGCCGCGCAGGCGGCCCTTGAGCGAGGAGCCGGTGCGACGCAGGTCGAAGCCTCCGCCGCGCACGACGTCGCGACTCAGGGACACCGTGAGGGACTCTTCGCCTACCTGGAAGCGGATGGGACCGCCGCGTTCGGAGACGGCGAGCTGCGCGCTCGCGGGCGCGGCGAGTCCGAGCGACAGCAGCACCGCGCTCAGCCTGCCGAGCGCTCCTCGGGGTCCGGATTCGGGGCGTGACACGGGGCACCTGCCTTTCCTCTGGGCACTGGAGGGAAGGTAGGGTCGCGAGCCCGGGGCGGGCATGGCCGTGCACCCCGTGGGCTCGCATGGAGGGACGGGCTCAGTGGGGCCCGTGAGCGCCTGGAGCGCCGCCTGCCGCGAGGGACGGGTCATCGCGCTTGCGCTCGCGTTTGTCCCAGGAGTCGCCGTCCTCGTAGCCCCACTCGTCGACGTCGACGCGGTAGCTGGTGGGTGAGAGCAGTCGTCCCCGGCAGATGCGCTCCTGCCAGTTCCCGTGGTCCACGGAGCTGTCCGCGCGGGAGAGCAATTCGCGCATCAGCCAGTCGGGGACAATGGCGCGGTCGGATGGATAGGCGAAGCGGAAGAAGAGCAGATGGGAGAGGAGGACTTCCCAGTAGCGGTCGAAGCGGCGCAGCAGGCGTTCCCAGTCGAACGTCGCGCCGGTCTTCAGGAGCAGATGGGTGAGTTCGTGGCCATCGAAGCGCTCTCGCTCGAGGACGAACGCCTTGCTCCAGAAGATTTCCTCGGCGGGAGGGACGCGGCACGGGCAGCCCAGTACCTGCGCGGGGACGGCGTGCTCGAACCAGGCTTCGTCGATGGCGGTGATGCCGTTGCCGGAGCCGTAGATGAGGTCGACGAGGAAGTCCGCCCAGAAGGCCTTGTGGAGCCAGCCGTGGACCTCGCTCTCGGTGCGCCATTCGTTGCGCGCGAGGAGTTCGAGGGCGCGGTCTCCATCCTTGCGGTGGAGGAAGAGGTCCAGGTCCTTGGTATCGCGATAGATGCCCGTGTAGTGAGCGAAGGCGTAGGCGCCGCCCACGAGGAAGGGGATGCCAGCGTCGGAAAGCAGTTGGATGGCGTAGGTGCGCGCGCCCAGCTCCGCCACGGAGCGCCGCACTTCCATCCGCCTCGGGTCTCCTCCGGGTGCCCCGGAGGCCTTCGGTGGTTGCTCGGCCATGAGGGAAGATAGGGGAGCAGGGCCGGCACGTCAGCGAGTCGTCCGCGCACCCGCCCGAAGGGCAGGCGAGCGGGCGTGAGTTCTTCTCAGTCGGCTGGCTCGTCCGCGGGGGCAGGTGCGGCCTTCGCGGCCAGGGACATCGGGTAGATGGCGCGGACGTTGACGCGGTAGTGGTACGCCACGAGGTGGGGCGCACCGTTGATGAGGATGAGCACCTGACGCGGGGGCTCAGGCTGACTGTCGACCCAGGCCTGCGCCTGCTCGACTGTGTCGAACGTGGCGACGGGCGGAGGGAGTCCCTCTTCTTCAATGTCCTGAAGATAGAACTCAAGCACGGGACTTGGGAGAAAGTGGCGAAAGCCCTTCTCTTGGAAGTAGACGACACGGTGATACTCACCAGCAATCAGGAGGTGGGCACCATCCGGTGGCTCGGGGTGCGCGTCCAGCCAGCGCTTTGCCTCTGAGCGAGTCTTGAAGCTCGCGATGACGAGGGGAGGAGCATGCTCCTCCATCCCTCGGATGTAATCCGCGAACACGTAGGCCTGCCCCGATTGAGTGATGAACGCGAGTGCATCCATCGCCATCAGCAGCTTCGCTTTTTCATCCTCATCAGACGATTTCTCTCGGAGCTGTCCGAGGAGTTCCCGCACTTCGAGGGACCGCGTACCATTACTCAAGGCATCACCTCGGCGGTGAGAGGAAGGACATGGGCTCCGTCCTGTGCGAAGAGGGCAGCCGGCGCAAGGACCACCAAGCCCGCTCCCATCGACACCACGACGAAAACCACGCCCGCGATGATGCACGTGCTTCCCAGCAATAGCTCGTTGCGGTGCCGCTTCAACCAGTCCACCGCCTCGTCTACTGCGGTGAACTCCTGGGGTCGCAACCCTTCCAGTTCCCTGCAGTCCCGATAGGGCTGCTGGCAGCGGTCCACGCAATAGTCTTCCTTTCCTCCGTACTTTCTCCCACCCGAGGTCATATGCCCAAAGCCCCTTGCCAGAGGTCGGCGCATGCACTCCCGGATGCACTCGCGATTCTCCTCGTCACAATCACGCGGCCGACTCACGACCGGCGTCGCTCGCAAGCGTGCGCGAGGCCCCTGGCGCGGCAGGTCGAACCCCTCGGCCGGTTCCCATGAATGAGTCACGGCGCCATCCCCTTGTTCTCGGATGACCAGCACGAGTCGCTGGAGCTCAGTGGCACTTTCAGGAGCCACCTGTCGGGACGAACTACAAGCCACGAGCGCCACACCCACGACCACTGCGGCGAGCTGCTCTGAGAATCGATAGGTCTTCACACACCCTCGCCAGACAGGTCCATCACCGCACCAGCCACAACATCAGGGGCGCGGTGACGAAGGACAGCGGAATCCCCACGCCCACCATCAGCACAGCCAGCTCCGGGTCCAACCGATGCTCGGCCGCGAGAATCGCCGCGCTCACCATGGGCGCCATCGCCGCCTGGAGCACCGTCGCCTGCACCACCACCGGCGACAACCCCGGCAACGCCAACAACCCCAGCGTCACCACCCCCGGCACCAGCACCAGCTTGTAGAAGAGCCCCAGCGACAGCGCCGGCAACCGCGCCCTCATGCCCGACAGCCGCAACTGCAACCCCACCGAGAACAACGCCAGCGGCGTCAACAACGCCCCCAGCCGCTCCAGCACCGACTCCACCCAGACCGGATACCCCACCGGTCGCAACAGCAGCGACACCACCAACGCCACGAACGGCGGAAACGTCGCCACCTTCCTCGCCAGCGCGCTCAGCGGCAGCTCCACCTCCGCGCTCGCTCGCGCCGCCGCCAGCGTCGCCAACGTGGACAGCACCAGGAACGAGCCGAGCTGGTCCGCCACCACCGCCACCGCCAGCCCCTCCGAACCCAGCAACGCCTCCGCCATCGGCAAGCCGACGAACGCCGTGTTGCCCAACCCTCCCGTCAACACCAGCGCCGCCACCGACTCCTTCCCCAACCCCAGCCGAGGCCCCAGCCACCGGAAGAACGGCCCCGCCGCCAGGTAGTACAGCCACGGCACCACCGCGGCCACCAGCAGCGACGGCACGAACTCCAGCCGATGCATCACCCGCAACACCAGCGCCGGCAGCGCCACGTACAGCACGAACGTGTTGAACGGCCCCGCCGAGCCCTCGGGGAACTTCCCACTGCGCCGGGCCAGCACCCCCAGCACCAGACACGTCCCCAACAACCCGATGACCTGACTCATGACGCCCGCGCCTTCCCGCGTCGACGCTGTCCCGCGCGCGGCGACCGTGACTCCTGTTTCCCAACGCCCACCACCCCGCCTCCCGACAACAACGCGCGCTCGCGCTGGATGAGCTCCGCCAGGAAGTCCATCACCGCCCGCACCCTCGCGTTCTGCTGCAGGTCCGCGTGAACCACCAGCCAGATGTCACGCCGCAGCGCCACCACCGGAGGCAACAACCGCCGCAAACCCGGCGTGAGGTCTCCCTGGAGACACGGCATCAACCCCAACC
>NZ_JABUMQ010000459.1:0-6917 GCF_013336645.1 Myxococcus sp. CA039A
CGCTCATGGGGACAAGGATTGAAGCACGCCGGATACCCGCCGCCCAGGAAGGCGCTTGCGCCTCTCTCGGCGGATGTCATGACCGCTGTCGGGCTTGTTCGTAGCGCCAGTCCCGGGGAGTCCTGCCATATGCCTTCTTGAAGGCGCGGCCGAAGTGCGTGAGGTCCATGAAGCCCCAGCTGAAGGCGATGTCCGCGATGCTCCGCGCGTCCATCTCCGGGTCCTCGAGCGCCTTGCGGCAGCGAGCCAGGCGACGCGAGAGGACCCAGCGCATGAAGCTCTCACCGCTCTCCGCGAACAGCCCATGCAGGTAGCGCGTGGACATGCGGAAACGGGCGGCGACCGTCGCCGGGCTCAGCGATGGCTCCGCGAGGTGATGCTCGACATAGACACGCAGGGCGTGCCTCCGGGCCTCTCGCACGCTCGCGGCGTTTGTCTGGATATCGCGGCCCTGGGTGTTGAAGGCCAGCGCGAGGAGCTCCAGCAGGTTGTCCGAGACAGAGCCCGCGACGGGCTCGGCGACCTGGGTCTCCGCGAAGGCGCGCAGGTAGGCGGACACCAGGGCACCGACGCCCTCCCGGGTGTGGAGCACACTCCCGACCATCTCATCTGGGTGTGAGAGCCGTGGCCGCAGCGTGGCATAAGGCGCCACGATGACGATGCGGCGGTATTCCGCGTCGAACGAAAGCTCTCCTGGCCGAGTCCCGTCGAAGAGCTCCACGTCTCCTGGGTGGGAAATTCGCTCCTCACGCCCCTGGCGCAGTCGGCAGACCCCCGACACCTGCATGCAGAGGAAGTAGCACTCCCGGGGGGCGCGGGAGATCTCCGTCTCCCCTCGATGAACACTCTGGGCCGAGGAATGGAGATAGGTCACCCCCAACGGCCCTGCTTCGTGGTGGTCGAGCCGCCCGAAGAAGGGACTGGACGTCTTCCGCTCCGTCCGCAGTCCCAGGAGCACCTTGCTCGCCATTTCCTGCCAGTACTCGTGTCGCTCCCGCTCGGAGACCGCGTCCGTGGAGAAGACTGTGCGCATGGGCCACCCCAGGTAAGGAGGCACACATTATCCGCCCGGTCCGACGGCCCCCTGCACACCCGGCCGAATTCCTGTGCGCTGGTGGCCGAGCCCCCCTCCCCTCTCCCCCTCTATACATCCATCACACCGACGCCAATTTCGCTCGGTTCTTCCCAAGGAGAGTGTTTGTGAAAGCGTTCCTCGCGGTGTTTGTGCTTTCCATGTCCGTCGCGTCCCCTGCCCTGGCCCAGCAGGACGGTCCGTTCGCCAGCACCGCCGCCCTGGCGAGCTATTGGTCGACGCAGAGCACCGGCGGCGCCCTGACCCAGATCTACGTCAATGGCACGCTGGCCTATCAACGCTCCGGCTTCGGTCCGGCGTTCGTCAAGGAGTACTTCAACTGCGTCGATGGCTCCGGAATCAGGGCCTTGTGCAACAATATCTTCGACGGCTACCTGCGCACGAGTGACGCGATGGGGACGTTCAGCAGCGGGCTCACCGTCTACCTCGACGGCGCGCTGATTCGCTCGGGAGACCCCTACTACAGCGCCCATCTCAAGACCTGCCTGGGAGACATGAGCTACTACGGCAGGGTGAAGTACTACATCGTCGAGAGCGTGAACGACGGCTTCGGCCCGCCCTATCCGGGCAACGACTGCTTCTGACCCGCCGTCTCGATTCACGCTCCCGCACGACACAGCGTTTCAACCCTCGTCGTCCACATCCTCGTCACCACCGCCGCCCGTCACCACGGGCGCGCGGTCCAACAGGCGGACACGCCGAAGTGCTCCCGCGCGCCCGCCTCGATGCCGTAGACGCCGTTCCCCCTGGTGTAGCCCTCATTTAGAGTGTCGCGCATGCGCGGACACGGAAGATGGACAGGCACATCAGTGATTGCGGTGACGATGTGGCTCGCTTGCAGCGTGGCGATGAGCGGCTGCGGCAAAGGCAAGGAACGCGCGGCGCTCGCCACGAAGTTGGAGCAGCGCATCCAGGCAGCCTCGGCGACGGGGGGCGACGTCCTCCTGACGGAGGTGACGGACTTCGACTGGGACACCTTCCACATCTTCACGCCCTACGTGGGCGCGGAAGAGGTCCGGAAGTGGCTCGGCATTGATTGGTCCGGCGCCAGGGACGTCCCTGAAATGGAGTGCCTGCTCGTCTTCGTGAAGGGAGGCGAGGTGGTCATGGACCTCGACTTCTCCCGGACGAAGGGCGACTTCTCATCCATCAGGAAGTCCCGCTTCACACGGGAGGAGGCGCGGTTCACCGCGCCCAAGGACGGCAAGGCCCTCACCCACGCGTCCGATTCCCCCTGAATGGGCCTGTGTTGGTTGGCCAGTGCTCGCCTCTGACCCAAAGCCCCCACCAGCCGGTCGAGTCCCGAATCGTGTGTCGTTGGTTCGGAGGGGTTCGGGGGAGGAAGGCTCCTTGGTGGCATCATGCGGCGGCAGTGTCTGGGGTTGGATAGGCGATGCGGCCGTCCTCCGCTCGTGACAGCCGCTCCACCTCACCTTGCGTGGGCGGCGGCAAACGCTTACTGGACGCCGGGGTCGCCCGGCACCAGATGCTTCCACGGGAAGACGTGCTTGGCGAAGTGGCTGACATAGCCACCCCGGGCGGCCTGGATCACCATGAATTGCAGGCCCGGGCGGATCGCTCGCAGGGATTGCAACTGGTCGATGTCGAGCCGCGAATTGCGCAGGATGAACACCTTCAAGGCCTCGCCCACTGGGCTTGCCAGCAAGCGTGCATAGGCCTCGAACGAAGTCACGCATGCGTCGTCCCGGTCCTTGGCCCAGGTCATCTGCAGTTCCGTCGACTCGGTGAAGTCCAGGCTCGTGAGCGCGGGCAGATTCGTCGCGGACGCCAGGTTCTCGATGAACCCCTGCGTGTCGAAGCTGCCGCCGATGCGCAGCGCGCGCAGATGCGGCAAGGACTGCGCGAAGATGCTCGCGTCCGGCGCATTGGGCACGGTGAGTTCGGTCAAATAAGGCATCTTCGCCACCAGCCGTGCGATGTCACCACCCTCCTCCATGATCGTGCCCGTGTGGACGATCAGCGAGCTGTTGTGGTGATCGGGCTCGGTCGGCCGGATGGACAGCGAACGCAGGATCGGGAACGTCACCTCTGCGCTCAGCAGTGTCTCGAAGGACCACTCGCGTGTGCCGTTCGCGCCCTGATCCGGACCGGAGAACGCCAACGAGGTGATGGTGTCCGCCACCGCCTGTTCGGTCAGGCACGCCAGCATCATTTCCAATGCGGTTTCCCAGGCGTCGCCGAAATACTCCACGTGCAGCCCGTTGCGCATCGGCGCGATGCTCAGGTAGTTGTACTGGGCAGCCCAGAGCGGGTGGTCGGGCGTGCCGACGTCGAGTTCGTACTCGGCAACGATGTCGGCCGCGAACGCGTGCAGCCGCAATTGGAGGTCGAGCAGGCGTTGGTATCCGGCGGTCGAAAACGCATGAGTCACGGCGGGCGCTCCTGATCAAGGCAGCGGTGACTGTACTTGCGCTCGACCGTGGACCGATTCAATTCTTTGGGAGCGCAGGCCGCTTACTGCGGCGCCGGGATGACCGCGTCGTTCATCGCGTCCACCGTTTCCTGCTCGCCGCGGGCCTGCAGTTACATGGCGACATTGGGACACACGGGCCCCGGATGGAGGTGATGCGCTCCTCCTGGAGCTCGATGCGCAGGCCGCACATGGCCTCGCACAGGTTGCACGTACGAAAGTGGACCCGGGACGAGGCCTTGGCGCTCGTGCCGCGCACTCTACACAACGCCAATGACTGTCATCACAGCGCCCCCAGTGCCCACCGTCCCGCGCATTTGCTATCGCGGATGGCCGCGTCATGGAAGGATTGTGTCTTGAGGGGAACACATGCGCCGGATGGAGCCGTGGGTCATCGCCGTGGGGTTCTTGGCACTGTCACCGCTCGCCGTGGAGGCCACCGAGCCGCCGCGGGTCGTCGTGTCCAAGGCGCGGTCGCTGGCCTTCACCCGCCTGGACGCGGTGGTGGGGCTGGCCGAGGAGGTGCGGATGGGGATGATGATGCGGCAGGACTTCCACATCACCGCGCCGGGCACGGAGCCGGAGCCCATCGACGTCTCCACCGAGATGGCCCAGACGCAGGTCTTCACCGTGCTCGAGGCGAAGGGGCCCGTCGTCACCCGCGCGAAGCTCGCCTATGGCGACGTGGTGGAGGTGACGAAGGATTCGCGGGGCCAGCAGCAGCGGCGGCTCTCCCCCGTCAGCCAGAAGACCTACGTGGGTGAGTTCAGGGCGGGCCGCATCGAGGTGACGGACGCGGAGGGTCAGCCGGTGACGCCAGAGGAGGCGGAGGCGGTGCGCAAGGACCTGGAGGGGCTGGGCGCGGAGGACCCCATCGCCGTTGCCTTCCCCCGGGGGCCGGTGAAGGTGGGCGCGAAGCTGGACGGCGTGGCGCGCGCCTTCGAGAAGCTCCTGCGGCGCGGCAACCTCGCGGACGTGAAGTTCCGCAAGACGCGCGTCCAGCTCAAGGAGATACACGAAGACCCGCGCGGCCTCGTCGGCCTGTTCCTACTCTCCACCACGCTCGAGCGGGCCTCGGACGCGCAGAACCCCCTGACGACGACCATCGCCTACCAGGGGACGATGAGCGTCCTGGGCGAGGGCACCCAGCTCACCGCCTTCAACCTGCAGGGGCCAGTGGTCTACACCCTCAGCCCCGCGATGAAGGCTCAGGGCATGAAGGTGGACGGCAAGGGCGACTCGGTTCTCTTCTTCTCCGTCCAGCCCGCCGCGAAGCCCTGACGACCCGTCGCGCCAGTCCGTGTCGCGCCGTGACGGGAGTCGTCCGGCGTGACGCGCGCATGGCCGGCCGCCTCGCGGAGTGGCGCGGGCGTGACAGCACGCTGACAGAGAATGGGCAGGGTGGGGGTTAGAGGGTTCCCATGTTCCTGCACGCGCTCGGTCACTTCCACCCGCCCAACCTCCTCACCAATACCTTCCTGGGGGAGCTGGGACTCGCGACCATGGATGCGTGGATTTTGGAGCGGGTGGGCATCCGCTCCCGTCACACAATGCTGCCGCTCGACTATCTGCGCATGACGGTGCGGAGGGTCGACGGGGTCAGGTCGATGACCCGGCCTGACTCGGCGTCATCCAGTCGGCCCTCGAGCTTGAGCTGAAAGGTGTCGCGCACGCGCACGCGCGTGACGGTACTCGGGGTGATGCGGACCCCTGCGATGCGCGAGGGGTCGGTGACGATGACCGGCACTGCCTTCGTGCGCTCGGCGTAGGTGACATTGCTCGCACCCCTCCCTCCTCCTTCTCGTACGCCAGCACTTGCCGCCGCGCCAGATTCGGCAATACTTTTCCGACCATGCTCCAACGGCCCTGGCCCCTTGAGCTCACCGCGCGGCAGCTGATCCGCGATGACGCCCCCGTCGAGTCGCGTCTGTCCGTGGTAGGGCTCGTTCGACTCGACGAAGTCCTGGCTGGACGCATGGCTCGCGGCATCAAGAGGGAGGTCGCCGAGTCCTGGATCGACCTCCATCGCGGCTGGCTCAACGAGCGTTTCGGGTCCGAGGACCTGGTGCCCGCCTTCACTCGGTGTTCTCGGCTACGGGACATCTCCGAGCTGCGCCTCGACTGCGACTGGCTCGGTGTCACGGGTGTAGCCGAGGTGCTTGCGTCACCGCTCCTGCATCACCTGGACGAACTCGAGCTGGCCGCCGGGCTCCACACGGTCGAGGCATACGAGCCGCTGGCTCGGCGCAAGATGACCCACTTGCGCCGCTTCGGCCTCGCGATGCCCGACGCCCAGGATGGTGACATCCCCGTGGGTGATGATCTGGCCGACCTCCTCGCTGCTGCCGGCCTCGAGCGTCTGGAGAGCCTCGCGCTCCCCCGCGTCGGCATCGGCCCGGCGGGGCTGAGTCGCCTGTTCGACCTGCCCGCGTTGGCCTGGTTGGACCTCGCACGTTCCGAGATCGGCGAAGAGGGCTGCCACGCCCTGGCCCGGGCCTCGAGCCTGTCTCGCCTTCGAGGGCTCGATCTCGAGGGCTGTCTCGGCTTCGACAATGCCGGCGACTCGGCCTTGCCTGGCCCCGGCTTCTCGGCGCTCATCACGTCGCCGCGCCTGGCCGTCGCGCATCTCGATCTGGGCGACGTCCCGGGAGCCGCCGCGGTGGTCGCCGGCTCGGCACGCATGACGACCGTCGAGCACCTCGTTCTCTGGGCAGTCGAGGATGACGAGCTCGCGTCCCTCATCGCGTCTCCCTACCTGACCGCTCTGCGCCACCTGCACCTGCGGAGCTGCCATCTTTCGAGTACGACCCTCACCGGGTTTGGACGGTCTCAGCTTCTCGCCGCACTCGAGTCTCTGACCCTGAGCAACGATCTCACGGCGTCGCAGCAAGGTCTCGTCGGTCGGCGCCTGCCTCGCTTGCGCGAGCTCCGGCTGGAGGTCAACCACACGACCGCGGACAGCCTCGGCCGCGCCGACTTGCCCAACCTCACCGAGCTACACCTCGACTTCGACGCAACGGTCATGAGTCAGGATGAGGAGGTCGCGGGAACCGATCTGGATGCTGTCATCGCCGCGCTCGTGAGCGCGAAGGGCATGCCGCGTCTGACAGGGGTCGTCACGTCACCTGTTTCGCCCGAACACATGGCCAGGCTCGTCAGCCGCTTCGGTACGGGATTCCGGACCAAGGGGTACTCGCTGACTGGCTCGGCCCAGGAGCGTTGAATCGCGACCCGAAGGGGTCAGCAACCACGGACTTGATTCTCTCGGGTCGTGCGTCAGGTGTGGTGGTGCAGGCTCTCCACCAGGTACGGGTCTCCCACCGGCAACATCGGCGACGTCCTCACCGCCCGAGTCACCGCCAGCGTGAACAGCGCCCCCACCCCCACCAACCC
>NZ_JABUMQ010000045.1:0-44822 GCF_013336645.1 Myxococcus sp. CA039A
CCCTTCCACCGGCGTAGAGCAACCCCAACCGCTCCCCCACCAGCTCCAGCTCCCGCACGTTGTGGGGCCACGGGTAGTCCGCCAGCAGGCGCCGGGCATCCGCGCCCAGCACCGGAGGCTCCCGCCGCACCCGGCGCGCGGCACGCGCGAGGAAGCCCTCGAACAACACCAGCACATCCGCCCGGCGCTCGCGCAAGGGAGGCACCTCCAGCTCGAAGCCCATCAAACTCCGAGCGAGCGACGCGTCCACCTCCCCGTGGGTCCCCAGCAGTGTCACGGGAACCGACGCGGTGACGAGCAACCGCACGTCCACGGGCTCCTCGCCGCCCTGCCGCGCTGGCGCCACCCTTCGAGCCAGCAGTCGAGCCAGCCGCTCAGCGGCGCTCCGAGGCAGCGCCTCGACGTGCTGGAGCAGCAGCGAGCCCCGGTCCGCGCGAAGCAACGCGGACGCCACGGGAGGCTGTCCAGGCGCGCTGGCGCGGCCGAAGAGGGCCTCCTCGACGACTTCGGTGGGCTGACGGCAGTCCACCACCACCAGCGGCTCCAGCGCCCGGGGCGATCGAGCATGGACGACCCGCCCCAACATCGTCTTGCCCGTCCCGGACTCGCCATGGAGCACCACGGGCGCGGCGCTGTTCGCCGCCCGCCGAGCACCGTCCATCAGCGCGCGCAGCGGCCTGGACGTCCCGATGAGCACGGGCGCGGGCGACTCCGCCTCCATCCGGGAGCGCACCGCCGTATAGGCCTCGCCCCCCAGCCGCCCGAGCGCCGCGAGCAGCTGCCCCTCGCCACCGGTGAACGAGGAGTCCGAGCGCGTCGCATAGAGCACGCCGAAGGGCATCCCTCCGGAGGCCACGAGCGGCGCGCACATCTCCGTCTCCGACTGGACCAGCTCCTTGCGCTCCAGCGCCACCTGCGCCAGCGAGCGAGGCACGGACATGGACTCCGCGCCCGACACCGCCGCGGTGAGCAGCCCCGTGTTGCTTCCCAGCAGCGCCGCGGCCCGGTCGGCGCTGAGGGCTCGAGCGACTTCATCCGCCAGCCGCCGCAACACCATGGCCTCGCTGGTGGCCCCCAGCAGCGCCGTGCCCGCCGAGTACAGCGCCGCGGCGGCGCCCACGTGAGGCAGCACCTCTTCAATCGGGACGTGGCCAGGTGACGTCGGCCCGCCTTCCACGAGCGTCACTGGGGGCGGCTCGAAGACAGCCACCGTCAAACCCACCCGGACGCGGTCGCCGGGATGCAGCACCACCTCGCCGCTGATGCGCGCGCCGTTCAGCAGCGTCCCGTTGCGAGAGCCCAGGTCCGTCAGTCGGACCTCTCCCTCGTGGACGGTCAGCTGGGCGTGCTTGCGGGAGACCTGGTCATCGCGCAGGGGGATTTCGCAGGACGGGCTGCGGCCAATGGCCATGTCCGAGAGCACCTCGAAGCGGCGCCCCGCGGACGGGCCAGTGAGCAGCAGGAGTGCGGGCATGGGGCGCGGAGCCTAGCGTCCCCGAGGACGCGGGCAAGCGCCGCCATGTCGCCCTACATCGGCCTTTCGGCGTTCAACAGGGTCCGAATCTCCCCTTCATCCAGGGCCCGGCCCTCGCGGCTGAGCGCCAGGGCGTTGACCTGGGTCTCTTCGACCTCGACGTGAGCGCCCTTGCGCCACTCGGTGGTGTGCACCGCGCCATCCACGAGCTTGCCGACGAGGGTGCCGTCGTCCCGGGCCATGAGCTCCAGCCAGAGGTTCTCCACCACCGTGTTTCCATCCGGGTGGGTGTCGAAGGGGGCCCGGACGAGGAAGGTGAGCGGCTCCATCAGCCCCCGGCGCTGGAAGCGCGCGAGGAAGGAGGGCAAGAGCGCCTGGGCCTCACGGCGCATGGACTCCGTCTGCTCCTCGGGCTCCTGGGTGAAGCGCTCGCGGTACGGCGCCAGGAGCTGGGACGTGTTGTGGCGCCCCAGGGGGGACACCACCGTGAGGAAGAGGCCTTCATGCCCCTCGAAGGTCTCCAGCGGCACGCCCAGCAGGTTGGCGCGCGCCTCCTCGGAGGGCACCACCATGAACGCCTGCCCCTCGCTGGTGCCCACTTGGGAGCGCAGCGCGGGCCCCTGACCGAAGGCCAGGTCCGTGCACAGCTCGTGCAGGAAGCTCTCCGCGGGCAACAGGTCCTGCTCCGCGAGGTGGAAGATCTCCAAATCCCGGGCGCCGAACTTCTCCATGCCGTGCGAGTGCACCCACAGCGGCGTGTCGCCCTCCGTCACCTCCACCGCGTGCAGGTGGACGTGGTCCCGGATGTCGAAGTCCAGCTCGGTGATCTCCACCACGTCCTCGGGCTCGTGCAGCTTGAAGGCCGCCAGGTCCACGAGCACCCCGGGCACATGCTCCAGCAGGGTGCGCACGGCCCACAGCGCCTCGAACACGGGCAGCGTGGGCTGCGCCCCACCCGGCTCCAGCGCCAGGTGGTAGTAGGCCTTCGCCTTGCTCAGTCGAGTGAAGGCCTCTGGACTGCCGCTGTACGCGGCCTTGTTGAACTTGGGCAGGCCCTCGGGGCCCACCGTCAGCCGGACATGCACCTCCGAGCTGTCCGCCCGGAGCACGAAGCCCTGGCCGTCCTCGGCTGGCGTGAACTCCACCTCGTCCGTCGCGAAAGAGGCTCGCAGGGCATCCAGCGGTGCGGGCCCTTCTTGCTCGGTCGCCAGGAGGTAGACCTCCATCACAGGTGCTTCTCGATTTGCTGAAAGAGGTCCACGCGGTCCACCAGGTCGGTCAGGTAGTCGAGCTTGTCGGTGGCCAGCACCAGGACTGGAGACAACCGGTAGGCACCGAACCATTCCTCATACAGGGCATTGAGGCGCTGGAGGTAGCGGGTGGGGATGTCCTTCTCCATGGAGCGGCCGCGCAGGGCGATACGCTCCTTCAGCGTCTGCACGGGGCAGCGCAAGTAGATCATCAGGTCGGGCGGACGCAGCGACTCGGAGATGGTCTCGTAGAGCTCGCAGTACGTCTTCCAGTCCCGCTTGTCGATGAGCCGCTGGCGGTGGAGGTTCTTGGCGAAGATCTCCGCGTCCTCGTAGAGGGTGCGGTCCTGCAGCACGGTACCGGGCGTGCGCTCCAACTCCCGGTGGAGGCGGAACTTATGCGTCAGGAAGAAGAGCTGTGAGCGGAAGGCCCACGTCTTCATGTCCTTGTAGAAGTCCGCGAGGTAGGGGTTTTGGTCATTGGGCTCGAAGGACGGGGTCAACCCGTACTTCCGGCAGAGGAACGACGTGAGCTCCGTCTTCCCGGCGCCGATGTTGCCCGCGATGGCGATAAACTTTTTCCTGGCCACGCCACCCCTGCTTGTAACCCCGCCAAGCTGCGCGCACCAGCAACAAGGTAAGGAAGGCTCGTGGTAGAAGAAGTGCATGCCCCCGAGCCGTCCCTCTCGCCGCGCCCCTGGGCGCCGCCACCTCCCGGGGTGCGGCCGCCTGTCCGGCCGTCCGGGACAGGACATCTGGCCGCGGGGCTGCCCTCGGGCCGCGACTTCCGTCGGCCCGACGAACCGGCCCCGAGGAGGGGGCTGAGGGATGCGTAAGCTCTTCTGTGTCGTGACGGCGGGCGTGTGGACCCCCATCAGCTTCGTCCTGGCCATCCTGGCGATGGTGTTGACGCTGAGGCCGGCCAACTCCGTCTGGGTGGCTCGCAGGATCTGGTCTCCGGTGTTGCTCTGGGCCGGTGGCGCGAAGCTGGAGGTCCTGGGCCAGGAGAACGTGGACCCGCGGCGGGCCACCATCTACGTGGCCAACCACCAGTCCACCATCGACATCCCGGCGCACTTCATGGCCGTGCCCGTGCCGTTCCGTTACGTGGCGAAGGACCAGCTCAAGTGGGTGCCGTTCATCGGCTGGTATCTCGCGCTCGCCGGTCACGTCTTCGTCAACCGGAGCAACCGCTCCAAGGCCATCGCCTCGCTGGACGCGGCGGCGGCCAAGATTCGCGGCGGGACGAGCATCTTCCTGTACCCCGAGGGCACTCGCTCCCCGGACGGCCACATCCTGCCCTTCAAGAAGGGCCCCTTCGCGCTCGCGCTCAAGGCCCGCGTCCCCATCTGCCCCGTCACCATCGAGGGCTCCGGCAGCCTGATGCCCAAGGACAGCTGGAACATCACTCCCGGCCCCATCCGCGTGAAGATTGGCAAGCCCATCGACACCACGGGCTTCGCGGAGAATGACCGGGAGGGCCTCGCCCGCGCCGTGCGAGAGGTCATCATCGCCGACAGCCTCGCGCTGGGCGGCAAGGGTGGCGACCCCGAGGACTCCGTCGCCGCCGCGGGCCTCGAAGGCATCAGCGCCGCCCGCGCCACCTCCACTCCCTGAGACGTTCTCCCGTGACGACGACTCCCGCCTTCCGCTTTCGCCCCTGGGCCCGCGCCGCCGTACTGGGCCTGGGTCTGCTCGCCGCCGGCTGCGGCCACACCACCTCGGCCACGACGGGCGCCCCCCTGCCCACCGACGAGCGCTCCCGGGCGCGGGCGTACCTGGAGGAGAACCAGCCGCAGAAGGCGCTCGGGCTCCTGAAGGACCTGCACGCGAAGGCCCCCGAGGACCTGGACGTGGCCCGCACCCTCACGGAGGCCCAGGTGAAGGCGGGCCGCACCGACGCGTGGATCGAGGAGCTCCAGGCGCGCATCGCCGCGAGCGAGCGGGCGGTGGACCAGTACATGCTCGGGCTGGCCCTGTTCTCCCGGGCGAAGGACGCCGGCGCGCCGGCCGTCACCGCCTTCGAGCGAGCCATCACCCTCTCTCCGGACACCGCCGAGTACCACCACCGCCTGGGTGTCGCCCGCCTGGAGTCCGAACAGTACGCCGCCGCCGTGGAGCCCCTGCGTCGCGCGGCGGCGTTGGCCCCCGAGCGCACCGCCTGGCGCCTGCCCCTGGCCAAGGCGCTGCACCGCACGGGAGACCCGGCGGGTGCGGTGGAGGCCCTGGGCGTGGTGGTCCGAGGCCGGCCCGCCCCGTCCGACGTGGCCACGGCGCGCGCGCTGATGGAGCAGATCAGCGACCCCTTCGGTGGCATCCCCAAGGCAGCCGAGGCCAAGCTCGAAGAGGGCCTGCGCTACCTGAACGACCTGGATGCCCCCCAGCACGCCATCCTCGCCTTCGAGGAGGTGCTGCACGACTACCCGGACCTGGCGGTGCTGCACTCGCTGCTGGGCCTCGCCTATCAGCGCCTGGACGACGCGGGCCGCGCGGTGGACGAGTTCAAGCAGGCCATCGAAAGCGCTCCTCGCGACGGGAAGAACCACCTCTACCTGGGGGAGCTTTACGCCTCCCGTCAGCGTCCGGACGCGGCCCGTGCGTCGTTCGAGAAGGCTGTCGCGCTGCATCCGCTGCTGGACGCGGCCTGGTTCCGGTTGGGTGACCTGCATCTCGATCGCAGGGACCTGGCGGCGGCCCGCGAGGCCTTCATCGTGGCGGTGTCCCTGTCGCCCGACTCCATCCCCGCACGGGGAAAGCTCGCGCTCGTGTACCAGCTCGACGGCGACTACCCCGCCGCGGAACGTGAGCTGCGCTACGTGGTCGAAAAGGACCCGGAGAATGTGGAGTTCTCGCTGCGGCTGGGGCTGCTCTTCACCGAACAGTCGATGAAGTCCACGCGTCCGCAGGTGAGGAAGACGGCGGCCGAGGAGGCCGAGCGCTGGCTCTCCAAGGTGCTGGAGGCGCAGCCGGAGAACGCCATCGCCTCGCGTGCGCTGCAATCCCTCAAGGGCCAGTAGCCACCAACGGGTCGTGCCCTCTACACTTCGCGCTTGATGAGTGATGGCCGCAAGTCTCCGCGCACGGCAACCAATCCCGGCACGCAGCCCCGGACGCCGAGCAGTCCAGGCATGCCTCGCACGCCGACGGATCCGGGCACCCTGCGGGTGATGTCCGCCGCGCGCACCGCGCCGCTCCAGAAGGGCAAGCAGGACGGCGCCCTCGGACAGCGGCTCGCGGGCGAGGCGTCCAATCAGGCCCTCAATGCGCTCTCCATCCTGAAGGAGTTCGCGGGCGACTTCCGTCAGCGGGATCGCTTCTTCAAGTACAAGGCGTCCATCGTCGCCGGGTGGCTGGCGTTGACTGTGGCGAGCTTCGCCATCGCCTGCCCCGGCAGCTCCGTTCAGACAGGGGACATGGACGCGCGGCTGGTGCTCAGCGACAAACTGGACCGGCCCTCCATCACCATCTGGAACGAGAGCAAGGAGGCGTGGAAGGACGTCACCCTCATCGTCAACGGCCAGTACCGCGCGGCCGTGCCTTCGGTGGGCGCTGGTGAGTTCATCACCATCACCCCCAAGCAGCTCATGGGCACCAGCGGCGCCGCCCCCGCGGACCTGCGCTTCAACACGCTGGAGATGCGCAGCAGCGACGACAGCGCGAACCTCACCGAGGACCTGCTCAACGAGTGGAAGCGCCTGCTCGGGCCGAAGTAGCTTCCAGGAGCCCCGCAAACACGAAGGGCGCCCTTCCCCACGGGAAGAGCGCCCTCTGCGTTTCCACCAGCCCCTCCTCACGAAGGGGCATGGAGACGGGCCTTACTCGGCCTTGGTCTCTTCGGCGGGAGCGTCGGCGGCGGGCGCGGCCTTCTTCTCGGGCCGGTCCACCAGCTCCAGCAGCGCCATCTCCGCGGCATCACCCCGGCGGAAGCCGAGGCGGATGATGCGGGTGTAGCCGCCGGGACGCGTGGCGTAGCGGTCCTTGTACTCGCTGAAGACCTTCTGCAGCACGTCGCGGTCCTTCACCGTCCGAGCCGCCAGACGCACGTTGGAGAGCCCACCGCGCTTACCCAGCGTGATGATGCGCTCCGCCAGCTTCCGGGCCTCCTTGGCCTTGGGAACCGTGGTGCGGATGGCCTGGTGCTCGAGCAGCGAGGTGACCATGTTGTTGAGCATCGCGAGCCGGTGGCTCGTGGTGCGGTGCAGCTTTCGTTGTCCGACCTTGTGACGCATCGTCGTGCTCCGGGTCCCCGCGTGGGGGCCACCACTCCGGCCGTATCAGGTACCGGGTGGGAAGGGCGACCCCGACACGAGGCTCGCCACTGCTGGTTGAGCCGGGTCAACCGCACCAGACCCCTTCCCTCCGCGCCGCGTGCTGCCGTGTCGCGGGCACGGAGGAAAGTACCACGAAGACTCTACGCCTTCGGCGCCGCCGGGGCCGGAGCCTGCTTCGGGGGCCAGTTCTCGAGCTTCATGCCGAGCGACAGGCCCATCTCCGCGAGGATCTCCTTGATCTCCTTCAGCGACTTGCGGCCGAAGTTCTTCGTCTTGAGCATCTCGGCCTCGGTGCGCTGCACCAGGTCGCCGATGGTCTTGATGTTCGCCTGCTGCAGGCAGTTGGCGGAACGCACCGACAGCTCCAGCTCATCCACCGAGCGGAACAGGTTCTCGTTCAGCTTCGCCTCTTCCTTCGGCGCCTCGGCGATGACCGGCTCCTCCGTCTCGTCGAAGTTCACGAAGACGGTGAGCTGCTCCTTGATGATCTTCGCCGCGTACGCCACCGCGTCCTGAGGGGACACCGAGCCGTCCGTCCAGACCTCGAGCGACAGCTTGTCGAAGTCGGTGACCTGACCGACGCGCGCGTTGGTGACCTGGTAGTTCACCTTGCGGGTGGGCGAGAACAGCGAGTCGATGGGGATGGTGCCGATGGGCGCGCCGATCACCTTGTTCGAGTTGGCCGGCACGTAGCCACGGCCGCGGCGGCACGTCAGCTCCATGCGGAGCTTGCCACCCTCGGAGATGGTGCAGATGTGGTGACCTGGGTTGAGGATCTCCACGTCGGCGTCGGTGATGAGGTCACCCGCCTTCACTTCCTTGGGCCCTTCCGCCTCGATGCGCAGCGTCTTCGGCTCGTTCGTGTGCATCCGAAGGAGGACTTCCTTCAGGTTCAGCACGACGTCCGTGACGTCCTCGGACACCTCGGGGATGGTGGTGAACTCGTGGTCCACGCCCTCGATCTTCACCGAGGTGATGGCCGCGCCCTGCAGCGACGACAGGAGCACCCGGCGCAGCGAGTTGCCCAGGGTGGTACCGAAGCCACGCTCCAGCGGCTCCGCGATGAACTTCCCGTAGGTGGGCGTCAGGCTGTCCTGGTCCACCTCCATGCGGCGCGGCTTGATGAGGTCACGCCAGTTCTTCGCAATGTACGTATCAGCCATGGTGTACGACTCCTCGAGACGTGCGCCACCACCGACTTACCCACCGGAAGGGCGGGAGGATGGCCACGTAGGGGACTGCGATAAAGCACGACGCCCCGGCCTCGTCGGCCAGGGCGTTGACTACGTCGTCCAGGCCCGAATGGGCCTGGCGCGGCGATTACTTGGAGTAGAGCTCCACGATGAGCTGCTCCTGGATGGGCATGGTCAGGTCCTCGCGGTTGGGGACCGTGCGCACCGTGCCCTTGAACGACTTCTTGTCCAGGTCGATCCACTGCGGAACGCCACGGCGGTCCACCGTCTCCAGCGCCTCGGAGATGCGGAGCACCTTGCGGCTCTTCTCCACGACCTCGACGGACGTGCCGGGCTTGATGGAGAACGAGGGGATGTTGACCTTGCGGCCGTTCACCTGGAAGTGGCCGTGGCGGACCAGCTGGCGCGCCTCGTTGCGGGTATCCGCGAAGCCCATGCGGAACACCACGTTGTCCAGGCGGAGCTCCAGCTGCTGCAGGAGGTTCTCACCCGTCTTGCCCTTGGCGGCGGACGCGCGGTGGTAGTAGCCGCGGAACTGGTTCTCCAGCAGGCCGTACATGCGCTTGACCTTCTGCTTCTCGCGCAGCTGCACGCCGTAACCAGAGAACTTCACGCGGCCCTGGCCGTGCTGGCCGGGGGGATACGGGCGGCGCTCGATGGCACACTTGTCCGTGTAGCAGCGGTCGCCCTTCAGGTACATCTTGAGGTTTTCGCGCCGGCAGATACGGCAAGCGCTCGCGGTGTAACGGGCCACAGACTTCTCCTTAAAGGTGATCTGGAGCCGCCCCCACGCCGGTGGCGCGAAGGGCGGCCCGGACGAAGGGGTTAGACGCGGCGGCGCTTGGCCTGACGGCACCCGTTGTGCGGGATGGGCGTCACGTCGCGGATGAGGTTGATCTTCAGACCGGCGGCGGCCAGCGCGCGCAGCGCCGACTCACGGCCCGCGCCCGGACCCTTCACGAACACGGACACGTTCTTCAGCCCGTGCTCCATCGCCTTCGCCGCGGCATCACCGGCGGCCACCTGAGCGGCGAACGGGGTGGACTTGCGGCTTCCCTTGAAGCCACGCGCCCCGGCCGAGGACCAGGAGATCACGTTCCCGGACACGTCCGTGATCGTGATGATGGTGTTGTTGAACGTGGACTGGATGTGGACCACGCCATTGAGAATGCTCTTCTTGCCCTTGCGCTTGGCCTTCTTCGCGGCAGGGGCCTCGCCCTCGGCGCCCGTGGGCGCCGCAGCCGAAGTATTGGTCTCGTCAGCCATGTGAGTTGCTGCTCCTGAGAGGAGGTGATCGACGCCGGCACCTCACGGGCCGGCGCTGCGGTTTACCGAGCCGGAGCGGCCGGCTTCGCCCGAACGATGCCGCGCTTGGGACCCTTGCGGGTACGCGCGTTGGTGTGGGTGCGCTGGCCACGGACAGGCAGGCCCTTGCGGTGACGGAGACCTCGGTAGCAGCCCAGATCCATCAGGCGCTTGATGTTCATCGTCACTTCACGCCGGAGGTCACCCTCGACCTTGTAGCTGGCCTCGATGATCTCACGGATCTTGCGAGCCTGGTCCTCGGTGAGGTCCTTGGTCCGGGTGGTGGGATCGATGCCCGCCGCCTCGATGATGTCTTGCGCGGACTTGTTGCCGATCCCGTAGATGTACTGAAGCGAGATCACGGCGCGCTTGTTGGGCGGCAGGTCGATGCCGGCGATACGAGCCATCTTCGGTCTTCCTTCTGGAGTGGAGTTGGTCTGGAGCCAACAGCCTGTCGGCGGTTAGCCCTGGCGCTGCTTGTGCCGGGGGTTGGAAGCGCAAATCACGCGCACGATGCCCTTGCGGCGAACAACCTTGCACTTGTCGCAGATCTTCTTGACGGACGCCCGAACCTTCATGGAGCGAACTTCCTTCCTTCGAACAGATGAAAAGTCATGAGGGTCGCCACCCTAGTCCCAGAGCGGCGCCCTTTTCTACTTCGCCCGGTACGTGATCCGTCCGCGCGTCAGGTCGTACGGAGACAGTTCGACCTTCACCTTGTCTCCCGGGAGGATGCGGATGAAGTGCATCCTCATCTTGCCCGAGATGTGCGCGAGCACCTTGTGGCCATTATCCAGCACCACGCGGAACATCGCGTTGGGGAGGGGCTCCATCACCGTCCCCTCAACTTCGATGGAATCATCCTTCGGCAAGCGTCAAACCCTCTTCCCGGACCACGAACCTTCTGGAAGCGCGGCGGATTATCACTTTGGTCCGCAAGTGGCAAGCGTCCCGCGCGGGAAAACTCGGATTCCTACCAACCCACCATAACACCCTCATATTTCACCCGCAGTCCCGGCCCCTTCACGCCCCTCGGGTGAGCACCTCGGCTCCGCCATCCGTGATGAGGATGGTGTGCTCGAAGTGGGCGGACAACTTCCGGTCCGCCGTCACCGCCGTCCAGTCATCGTCCAGGAGTTCCACCTCGTGGGTTCCCTGGTTCACCATCGGCTCCACCGCGAGGACCATCCCCGACGGAGCTTCATCCCCGCCCCCGCCTGCCCATGGTTGGGCACGTGGGGGAACTCATGGAGCTTCCGGCCAATCCCATGGCCGGTAAAATCCCGGACGACAGAGTACCCCCGAGCCTCCACGTGCCGCTGGACGGCGTGCCCGATATCCCCCAACCGGTTGCCCGGCTTCATGGCCTGGATGGCCTTGTGGAGGGACTCACGCGTCGTGTCCAACAGGGACCTCGCCTCGGCCGACACCTTTCCCACCGCCACCGTCCTGGCCGCATCCCCGAACCACCCCCGGTACGACACCCCGAAGTCGAGCTTCATGAGGTCGCCCTCGGCCAGCTTCCGCCGCTTGCTGGGGATGCCGTGGACCACCTCATCGTTGATGGAGGCACATAGCACACACGGAAAGCCGAGGTAGCCCTTGAACGCCGGCCTGGCGCCCCGCTCCGCCGTCAGCCTCTCCGCCAGGGCATCCAAGTCCCAGGTGGTGATTCCCGGAGCGACCGCCTTCTCCAGCGCATCCAGGACGTCGGAGACAATCCGACCCGCCTGGCGCATGAGGGCTATCTCGTCCCGGGATTTGATCGCCACCTGGCTCATCAGCGCTCCGTGCGCGCCATCCGCGCACGGAGAACGGGTGGCAAGCGGCAATGGGCGCCGCAAGCGCCCAACGTCCGCTCGCCGGCCCGTCCGGGCATCAGACCTTGCCCCGACCCGCGGCGCTCTTGATCTCCTCGTAGATGCCGTCTGGCGAGCCCACACCGTCCACGCTCTTGAGCACGCCCTTCTTCGCGTAGAAGGCCTTCAGCGGGGCCGTCTCCGCGTCGTACTTCTGGAGGCGCTTCTCGATGACGTCTGGCATGTCATCCGGACGCTGCACCAGCCCCGTGCCGCACTTGTCACAGTACCCCGCGCGCTTCGGCGGGCTCTGATCCACGTGGTAGACGCTTCCGTCCACGGGGCAGACGCGCCGGCCGGAGCCACGCTCCACCAGCGTCTTGTGCGGCACCTCGAGCGAGACGACCGCGTCGAGCTGCTTGCCCAGCCGCCCCAGCATCCTTTCCAGCGCGTCAGCCTGGCCCGGCGTGCGCGGGAAGCCATCCAGCACGAAGCCCTGGGCCACGTCTGACTGCTTCAAACGCTCCTCGACGATACCGATGACGACTTCGTCCGGCACGTACTGGCCCGCCGCCATCAACGGACCCGCGACCTTCCCCAGCTCCGTCCCCTCCGCCACTGCCTTGCGGAGAATGTCACCGGTGGAGATCTGCGGGATGTGGAAGTCGGCGAAGAGCTTCTTCGCCTGGGTACCCTTCCCCGCGTTCGGCGGTCCCAACAGGATCAGGTTCATGTGCTCCTCTCAGCTCCCAAGGAAGGCACGGAAGTCGTCGGCCACGAAGCTTCCAAGCGCCCCCCATGTGCACCACCGAATACCTTGAACGACTCCATCCCGGAACGACGAGGCGCCCCTCCCCACGACGGGGAGAGGCGCCCGGGACGTGGAACGTCGTGACTCAGGCCGCCACGCGCACCCGGCCGCGGATGCGGGGGCCACGCGGCCCGGCGAAGCCTTCGTAGTTGCGGCTGATGAGGTGACCCTCGATCTGCTGCACCGTGTCCAGCGCCACGCCCACCACGATCAGCAGCGCGGTGCCGCCAAAGGTGAAGCGAACGTTGAGCATGCCGCTGATGACGGATGGAATCACACAGATGACCGCCAGGTACAGCGCACCACCGAACGTGAGCCGGTTCAGCACTCGCTCGATGAACTCCGCCGTCTGACGACCCGGACGAATGCCCGGGATGTAGCCGCCCTGCTTCTTGATGTTGTCCGCCACGTCATCCGGCCGGAAGGTCAGCGCCGTGTAGAAGTAGGCGAAGAAGATGACCATCAGCACGAAGAGGCCGTTGTAGATCCACAGGTTGCCTTCGATGGCGCGCTGCAGGTCCTGCAGGAACGGGAACCACGTGCCCAGCGTGGCCGGGAACGACAGCACCGCGCCCGCGAAGATGGGAGGGATGACGCCGGCGGTGTTGACCTTCATCGGGAAGTACGTGGCCTGGCCCGCGAACATCCGGCGCCCCGCCATGCGCTTGGCGTACTGGATGGGGATGCGGCGCATGCCGCGCTCCACATAGACCACCACCGCGATGATGAGGAGCATGAAGACCAGCAGCGCCAGGACCTCGGCCACCGCGATGACTTCCTGCCGCGTCAGGTCCAGCAGCGACTTGGCACCCGGGAGCACGCCAGCGACGATGCCCGCGAAGATGATGAGCGAGATGCCGTTGCCGATGCCACGCTCGGTGATGCGCTCACCCAGCCACATGATGAACGCCGTACCGGCCGTCAGGCTGATGACCGTCATGAAGGTGAACCAGACGCTGTCGTCCGGAACCACCACCTGGTTGAAACCACTCTGGCCCCCGTCGGAGCGCCCGAGGGACGCCAGCCACCGGGAGATTCCGATACCCTGGATGACAGAGAGGACGATGGTGCCGTAGCGGGTGTACTGATTGATCTTCTGCCGCCCCGCGGCGCCCTCCTTCTGCAGCCGCTCCAGGCTGGGGATGACCACCGCCAGCAGCTGCATGATGATGGAGGCGCTGACGTAAGGCATGATGCCCAATCCGAAGATGGACATCTGCTCCAGCGCGCCGCCGGAGAAGAGGTTGAACAGCGACACCAGTCCGCCCGACTGCTTCTGGGCGTCCATGAAGGCGTTCATCGCCGCCCGATCCACGCCGGGCGTATTGATGAAGATGCCGATGCGGTAGACGGCCAGCAGGGCTAGCGTATACGCAAGCCGGCTGCGCAGCTCCGCGATGCGGAAGACGTTGGCGAAGGCATTGAGAGCCACGGGGTAGCCATCCTCTTCGTGAGGGTTCTGCCAGGACGACAAAACGCCCCTGTTCCACGGACGGGAAAGGGGCGCAGAAGCCTACACAAGCGAAATGGCGCGCACCACCGTCAAGTGATGCGCGCCGAACATGCTCAAGCCTTGGGCTGCCGAGGGGCCTTGACGCCCTTGCCAGCATGGGCCTTCGCGGCCGCTTCGGGCTTGTGGGCCATCAGCGGAAGGACATCCACCGCGCCGCCCGCCTTCTCGACCGCGGACTTCGCGGCCTCGGAGGCCTTGTGGACACGGATGGTGACCTTCTTGGTCAGCGCGCCGTGTCCCAGCAGCTTCACGCCGTGGTAACGACCCTTGACCAGACCGACCTTCTTCAGAGAGGCCTCATCCACCGTGGAGCCCGCGTCGAAGTGGGTGTCCACATCCGACAGGTTCACCACCGCGTACACCGTGCGGTTGGGGGAGTTGAAACCAAACTTCGGAAGGCGGCGCTGCAGAGGGCTCTGACCGCCCTCGAAGCCCTCGAACCGCATGTTGCCGGAACGGGCCTTCTGACCCTTGCCACCGCGGCCGGCCGTCTTGCCCAGGCCAGAACCCTGGCCGCGACCCACCCGCTTCTTGCGGTGCCACGAGCGCGAGGGACGCTTCAAATCGTGCAGAGTGCTCATTGTCTCAGTCCTCTCGTGCTCAGGCCTTGGTCTGCTTGGCCTGGTAGGCGCGCGCGCGATCCCGCAGGGCGATCTTGCGCGGCTTGCGGCGCTTCGGCGCCGGCGCCTCGGTGCTCACCGTCTCCAGGGAGACCAGGTGCTTCACCTTGAACGCCATCCCACGGATGGCAGGGGTGTCCTTGAGCAGGCGCTCTTGACCAAACTTCTTCAGACCCAGGCCACGGATGGTGGCCAGCATGTCCTCGGAAGCGCCCGCGTAGCTCTTCGTCAGCTTCACCTTGAGCGCCATGACTAGCCCCTCTGCTCCCCGGCGAGCTTCGCCGACTCGACGTCCTTGCCACGCAGCCGCGACACCTGCGCCGCGCTCCGCAGCAGCTTCAGGCCAGCAACCGTGGCCTTCAGCACGTTGTGCGGATTCCGCGAACCCTGGCTCTTCGTCAGGATGTTGCGGATGCCCGCCGCCTCAAGAACCGCGCGCACCGCGCCACCGGCGATGACGCCCGTACCTTCGCTGGCCGGCTTCAACAGCACCCAGCCGGCGCCGAAGTGCCCAAGCACCTCGTGCGGAATCGTGTGACCCATGAGCGGGACGCGGAAGAGATTCTTCTTCGCGTTCTCGCCACCCTTGCGGATGGCCTCGGGGACCTCGTTGGCCTTGCCCAGGCCGACGCCCACGTGTCCAGCGCCGTCGCCCACCACCACCAGGGCGGCGAACGAGAACCGGCGGCCGCCCTTCACGACCTTGGCCACGCGGTTGATGTTCACCACGCGGTCGGTGAGGTCCAGATCGTTCGGATTGATCGGAGTTGCCACTTGGAAATCCTTTCGAAAGCTAGAACTTCAGCCCGGCCTCGCGCGCGGCGTCAGCCACGGCGGCGATGCGCCCGTGATAGGGGAAGCCGTTGCGGTCGAACACCACCGCCTCGACGTTGGCAGCCTTGCACTTCTGCGCGATCAGGGCACCCACCCGCTTCGCGTCCGCCTTCTTGTCGCCTTCGTCCTGGCCCTTCAGGTCCTTGGACAGCGACGAGGCAAACGCGAGGGTCTTGCCAGTGGTGTCGTCCACCACCTGCGCGTAGATGTGCTTGAGGCTCTTGTAAACGGAAAGCCGCGGCCGCTCGGTGGTGCCCGAGAGCTTCTTGCGGATGCGGTTCTTCCTCTTGAGACGCGAATCGATCTTCGTCGGCATGGCTGCTTCCTTGTCCTTCCGGCGGCGATGCGGACTTCCGCCGCCGGATGATGCCGTCGGACCCCACGGGCCCGACGGGATTGGGAACCCTCAGGACAG
This sequence comes from Myxococcus sp. CA039A, assembly GCF_013336645.1. Lineage (NCBI taxonomy): Bacteria > Pseudomonadati > Myxococcota > Myxococcia > Myxococcales > Myxococcaceae > Myxococcus > Myxococcus sp. CA039A. Next base: position 15,486 of record NZ_JABUMQ010000045.1, read on the forward strand.
ACGAAACGACTAGGTCGTTCCGGTCTTGCCCTCCTTACGACGGATGCGCTCCTCGGAATACTTGATGCCCTTGCCCTTGTAAGGCTCGGGCGGACGCAACGAGCGGATGTTCACCGCCGTTGCGCCAAGCGCTTCCTTGTCCGCCGAGCGGAGCGTCAGCCCCACGGTGGGGAGGCTGTCCTCGGTGCGGGCCGCCTTGTCGACTTCAGCCGTCACACCCTCCGGCAGGTTGAACACCACCGGGTGCGAGTAGCCTAGCGCGAAGTGGATGGCCTTGCCCTTCACCTCGGCGCGGAAACCAACGCCGCGGATGTCCAGCTTCCGCTCGAAGCCGGTGGACACGCCCTTCGCCGCGTTCGCGAGGATGGTGCGGGTCAGGCCGTGCAGGCTGCGCGCCTCGCGAGAATCATCCTCGCGCAGCACGCTGACCTGGCCGTCCTTGATCTCCACCTTGACCCGGGCGGGCAGCTTCACGGACAGCTTGCCCTTGGGGCCCTCGAAATTCACCTGCTGGCCGGCGACGATGGCCTTCGTCTTGTCGCCGAGCTTGATCGCCAGTTTTCCAATCCGACTCATGGTTGCCTCGGTCCTGTATGCCCGGGGCGCGCACTCTCGCGAGGCGCGGCCGCCAGGCAGCTGGCTAGTAGACGGTGCAGAGCAGCTCGCCGCCCGCCTTCTGCTTGCGGGCCTCGGAGTCCACCAGGATGCCGCGGGACGTGGACAGGATGGAGATACCCATTCCACCCAGCACCTGCGGGATGTCGCTCACGCCGCAGTAGCGGCGTAGGCCCGGCTTGGACACGCGGCGGATGCCGGTGATGGCGGGGCTGCGGTCCGGACCGTACTTGAGCTGCACGGTGATCTCGCTCTGCGGCGAGCCCTCGGGGGTGGCGACGGCGAACTCCCCGATGTAGCCCTCATCCTTGAGGACCTTGATGATCTCGAGCTTGAGCTTCGAGTGGGGAATGACGACCTTGTCGTGACGCGCGCGCGAAGCATTGCGCAGGCGGGTCAGCATGTCGCCAACAGGATCATTGACCGGCATGAGCTACCTTCCAAGCAAGAGCCCTCATCGAGCATCTCGCGTTCGCGGCCGCCGCGCCTGCCGGGCCCATCCCGGGGGTTCGCGCCGACCGCCACTGCTGAGGTTGAAACTTCGATTGAGCGAGCTCCTCCCGGAGCGCGCCCAGGGTGCCGATGAGCCCTTCCGAGCCCCTCAGCACCCTGCCCTTCCGGCTACCAGGACGACTTGGTGACGCCGGTGATCTCGCCGCGCAGCGCACGGTTGCGCAGGCAGATACGGCACATCTTGAACTTGCGAAGGAAGGCGCGCGGCCGACCGCACAGCGGGCAGCGGTTGTACTGGCGCACGGCGAACTTCGGCTTGCGCTTCGCCTGGGCGATCTTGGAGAGCTTGGCCATTGTCTTGAGGTCCTTGGCTCGAGGGCTTACTGACGGAACGGCAGGCCGAAGTGACGCATCAGCGCCAACCCCTGCTCGTCGTTCGCGGCGGTGGTGACGAAGCTGATGTTGAGCCCCTTCACCTTCTCGATCTGGTCGTAGTTGATCTCAGGGAAGATGATCTGCTCGCGCACGCCGAGCGTGTAATTGCCCTTCCCGTCGAAAGCCTTCGGGGACACGCCCTTGAAGTCACGCACGCGCGGCAGCGCCACGGTGATGAGGCGGTCCATGAACTCGTACATGCGAGTACCACGCAGCGTCACGGCGGCACCGATGGCCTGGCCCTGACGCAGCTTGAAGTTCGCGATGGACTTGCGAGCGCGCGTGACGATGGGCTTCTGACCCGTGATCGCCGCGAGCTGGTCCACCGCCGACTCCAGGATCTTGTTGTTGGCGAGCGCCTCGCCGAGACCCATGTTGACGACGATCTTCTGGAGACGCGGAACCTCCATCGGGTTCTTGAGGCCCAGCTCCTTCATCAGGGCGGGCACCCCTTCCTTGCGGAAGCGCTCCTTCATGCGGGCCGGCTTGCTCTCGAGGCCTTCCTCGATGTTCGCCGCGAAGCCAACCTTCTTGGCCTCTTCCTTCTTGCCCCGCTTCGCCTTCTTTTCCTTCTGGTCCGGCTTCTTCTCGTCAGCCATCGTCGTATCCTCTGCTTCGGGGCGCCGTTGTGGACCCAGCGCGTCCGATCAGTCCTTCATCTGGAAACTGAAAACACCGCGAGGGCCCCGGAACCACCCAGGCCCTCGTTGCCTGCACGCCCCCCTACCCGCCCACCAGGGCGGGCAGAAGGGCGCGCATACATGCCCCAACAGGGACTCCTAGTCAATCAGCGCGTCGCAGTTCTTGCAGAACCGCTGGAGCTTCTCGCCCTCGGTCTTGACCCCCACGCGGGTCGGCTTGTCGCACTTGGCGCACACGACCTGGACATTCGCCAGGGCGATGGTGCCGGGCTTCTCGACAATGCCACCCTCGGGATTCTGGGGCGTCTTCTTCTGGTGACGCTTGACCAGGCGCAGACCCTCAACGGTCACGCGACCCGCCTCGCGGTCGATCTTCAGCACCTTGCCGCGCTTCGTCGCGGGACTCTTCTCGGAGGCTTCGGCCCCGGCCATGACCTGGACCGTGTCTCCCACTTTCATCTTCTGCATGGCTTCCTCGTCTCTCTGGCTGCTCGCCGTCCGGCCTGCGGTCCTCTCAGAGGACTTCGGGCGCCAGCGAGATGATCTTCATGAACTTGCGGGCGCGGAGCTCACGGGCCACCGGCCCGAAGATGCGCGTACCAATGGGCTCCATGTCCTTGTTGATGAGGACCGCGGAGTTGCCATCGAACTTGATGAAGCTGCCGTCGGGACGACCCACCTCGCGCTTGGTGCGGACGATGACGGCCTTGGCCACGTCACCCTTCTTCACCTTCGAGTTGGGCAGCGCCTCGCGGATCGACACGACGATGACGTCGCCGATGGACGCGTACTTGCGCTTCGAACCGCCGAGCACCTTGATGCAGAACACCTTCTTCGCGCCCGAGTTGTCCGCCACGTCGAGCACGCTCGTCATCTGAATCATCTGAGAATCTCCTATCGCCGGTGACTCCACCACACCGCCTCACGGCCGCGCAGGTGGAGGTGCGTGCTAGACGTTCTTGCTCTTCTCCAGCACCTCGACCACACGCCACCGCTTGTCCTTCGAGGCAGGCTTGGTCTCGGCGATCCGGACCCGATCACCCTCGTTGATGGTGATCTTCTTCGGATAGTCGTGGTCCTCCACGTGCGCCTTGTACTTCTCGCGCAGGCTCATGATCTTCCCGTACTTCGGGTGGGGAGCCCGGCGCTGGACGGTGACCACGACCGTCTTCTGCATCTTGTTGGAGGTGACGATTCCCACGCGCGTCTTTGGACGGCCGCGGGAGGAGGTCTCTGCCTTGGGCGCTTCAGTCGTTTCAGCCATCTTTGTTCTCACTGTCTCTCATGCACCCGGGCGCTCTCGCGTCCCGGATGGCCGCACGCACCCGCTTCCGGGCGAGCGCGCTTGGAGGAATCGCGACGTCGGCCTTAGGCCTTCGCCGCCTTCTTCTTCTCGCCGAGAACCGCCAGCACCCGGGCCAGGTCACGCCGGTGCAGGGTTCGCTCCGCCGGGCTGTCCAGCGAGCCGGTCCGCCGCTTGAGCTGGTCCTGGAACAGCGTCTCACGCAGTTCCGTCGCCCGCCGCTGCAGGTCGTCCGCCGACAGCTCCCTCAGTTCCTTCGCAGTCGCCATTGCTATCTCCACATGCGTGCGGGAGCCCACCCGAAGGCGGCTCCCGCCGCGGTGCCTAGAGGCTCAGGTCCGTGCGCGTCACGATACGCGTGAGCACCGGCAGCTTCGCCTGCGCCAGCTTCAGCGCCCCCGTGGCCACCTCGGTCGTCATCCCCTCCATCTCGTAGAGGATGCGGCCGGGCTTCACCACCGCGACGTAGTACTCCACGCCACCCTTACCGGTACCCATTCGGGTCTCGGCGGGCTTCTTGGTGATGGGCTTGTCCGGGAAGATTCGGATCCAGATCTTGCCGCCGCGCTTCACGTGGCGGGTCATCGCGATACGAGCCGCCTCGATCTGCCGGGACGTAATCCACCCCGGCTGCAGGCTCATCAGGCCGAACTCACCGTAGGTCAAGTCGCTGCCACGGTGCGCGGCGCCGGGCGTGCGGCCCTTGTGCATCTTGCGGTACTTCGTACGTGCAGGCTGAAGCATCGTCGCTGTCCTTCACTGCCCTGCCCCGGGCGACCTCTCTCGAGAGCGCCCAAAGCGGGAGGGCTCTTAGCGGTTGGAAGGCATGGGGGCCTGGCCGCCCTTGCCCGGGAGAACCTCGCCCTTGCAGACCCAGACCTTGCAGCCGATCTTGCCGTAGGTCGTCTTGGCCTCGGCGAAGCCATAGTCGATGTCCGCGCGGAGGGTGTGCAGGGGCACGCGGCCCTCGCGGTACCACTCGTAGCGGGCCATCTCGGCGCCACCCAGGCGGCCCGAGCAGGCCACGCGGATGCCCTTGGCTCCGAACTTCATCGCAGTCTGAAGCGCCTTCTTCATGGCGCGACGGAACGCGATGCGACGCTCAAGCTGCGTGGCGATGTTCTCCGCCACCAGCTGCGCGTCGGTCTCCGCCTTGCGGACCTCGACGATGTTGAGGAAGACCTCGTTCTTCGTGAACTGCTGGAGGTCCTTCTTCACCGTCTCGATGCCCGCGCCGCGCTTGCCGATGACGATACCCGGACGCGCGGTGTGGACGTTGACCTTCACCTTGTTGGCTGCGCGCTCGATCTCCACCTTGGACACGCCCGCGTGGTTCAGCGACTTCTTCACGAACTCGCGGATGCGGATGTCTTCATGGAGCCACTGCGCGTAGTTCTTGTGCTCGAACCACTTGGAGTCCCAGGTCTTGATGACGCCAAGCCGGAACCCGATCGGATGAACTTTCTGTCCCAACGTGAATCTCCTTGAACGTCCGGGCTGGGCCCGACGGGTCCTACTTCTTGGCCTCGGCCAGCACCACATGGACGTGGGCGGTCTTCTTCTTGATCGGGGTGGCCCGACCCATGGCGCGCGGCATGAACCGGCGCTGGGTAGGACCCTGGTCCACCGAGATGGTCTTGACGTAGAGCGTGTCCACGTCGACCTGACCCTTGGACAGGTCCGTCGCGTTGGCCACGGCGCTCTTGATGAGCTTCTCCACCGGCAGGGCCGCGGCGCGCTTGGTGAACTTCAGGATGTTGAGGGCAGCCTCGACGGGCTTGCCCCGGATGAGCGCCGCAACGACGGACAGCTTGCGGGGGCTCATGCGCAGGAAACGCAGATGTGCAGTCGACTCCATGGTCATCTCCTCAGGCTCTCAGGCAATGCGCCAGGCTACTTGCCCGGGGCCTTGGCGACCTTCTTCTCCGCCGAGTGTCCACCGAACGTACGCGTCGGGGCGAACTCGCCGAGCTTGTGGCCCACCATGTTCTCCGTGACGAACACCGGGATGAACTTCTTCCCGTTGTGCACCGCGAAGGTGTGACCCACGAACTCCGGAAGGATGGTGGAGCGGCGGGACCACGTCTTCACGACAGTCTTCTTGTTCGTCTTGATCATGTCCTCGATCTTCTTGACGAGGAAGTCGTCGACGAACGGACCCTTCTTGATCGAACGAGCCATGGCTTGCGAATCCTCTTACTGGCTGCGCGCGCCCTGGCGGCGGCCGCTCACGATGAACTTGTCAGTACGCTTGTTGGTGCGCGTGGTCAGACCCTTGGTCTTCTTGCCCCACGGCGACACCGGGTGCGGGTTGCCCTGACCGGACTTACCCTCACCACCACCGTGCGGGTGGTCCACGGGGTTCATCGCGAGACCACGAACCGTCGGGCGGATGCCCAGCCAGCGGCTCTTACCCGCCTTACCGATGCGGATGATCTCGTGCTCGATGTTACCCACCTGGCCCACGGTGGCGCGGCACTCGATGAGGACCATGCGAACGGTTCCAGAAGGCATACGCACCTGCGCGTAGCGGCCCTCCTTCGCCATCAGCTGTCCGGAGGTTCCCGCGGAGCGGATGACCTGGGCGCCACGGCCCGGCTTCAGCTCCACGTTGTGGATGATGGTACCCACCGGGATGTTCTGCAGCGGCAGGGAGTTGCCCGGACGGATGTCGGCGGTCTCGCCGGCGAACACCGTGTCGCCCACATTCAGGCCCACCGGGGCCAGGATGTAGCGCTTCTCACCGTCCGCGTACGTCAGCAGGGCGATGTTGGCGGTGCGGTTCGGGTCGTACTCCACCGCGGTGACCTTGGCCGGCACGCCGTCCTTGTCACGACGCTTGAAGTCGATGACGCGGTAGCGGCGCTTGTGACCACCACCCTGGTGACGCCGGGTGATGTGTCCGTGCACGTTGCGGCCACCCGAGCGCTTCAGCGGCTCGGTCAGCTTCTTCTCGGGCGCGTCCTTGGTGATGTCCGCGAAATCGGACACCGTCATGTGACGGCGGGCGGCGCTTGTCGGCTTGTACTTCTTGATGCCCATGGTGTGTTCCTCAGGCTGACCTCAACGCCGTAGCGTCAGGCCGCCCCTCCCTCGAAGAGTTCGATCGAGTCGCCTTCCTTGAGGGTGACGACCGCCTTCTTGAAGTTGGGCCGCTTGCCGATGCTCCGACCCACGCGCTTGATCTTGCCGCGAACGACGTTCGTGTTGACGCCCTCGACGGTGACCTTGAACAGCGTCTCCACCGCGCGAGCCACGTCGTGCTTGGTGGCCTTGCGGTCCACGATGAACGAGTACTGGCGGAACTTCTCGCGGGCCTTGTCCAGCTTCTCGGTGATGAGCGGGCCCTTGATGACGTCGCTGAGATTCATGAGAGCGCCCCCTCGAGGGTCTTCGCGGCCGCGGAGGTGAGCACGAGGTGCGAGTGCTTCAGAACGGCCTCGAGGTTGAGACCCTCGGGAGGAAGCACGTCGAACTTCGCCAGGTTCCGCACGCTGCGGTGCAGGTTGGTGTTGCTCTTCTCGTCCACCACCAGGGCGTTCTGCAGCTTCAGACGCTTGGTGAGCGCCTCGAAGGCCTGCTTGCTCTTGGGGGCGTCCAGGGAGAACCCGCTCAGGATGATGAGCGTCTTCTCCTTGGCGCGCAGGGACAGCGCCGACTTCAGCGCGCCGCGACGCACCTTGCGGGGCGGGCGGTAGAAGTAGTCGCGAGCCTTGGGAGCCATCGCCTTGCCGCCGCCCACCCAGTGGGAAGCGCGGATGGAACCCTGGCGGGCGCGGCCGGTGCCCTTCTGCTTCCAGGGCTTCTTGCCGCCGCCGCTGACCAGCGAGGTGTTCTTCACACCCACCGTGCCGCGACGCCGGTTGATCTGCTGCATCTTCGCGACCTCGTAAAAGAGGTGCGCGTTCGGCTCAGCGCCGAAGATGTCGTCGGAGAGCTCAATCTCCGACACCTTCTTCAAATCGAGGTCGACAACGTCAAACTTCGCCATGGCACTTTCCTCGCGGGGGTCGGAGTGAAACCACTCGGACGCCCACCCGCTTCCTAGGACTTGATCTCGACGTCAACGCCGGCCGACAGATCCAGCTTCATGAGCGCATCCAGCGTCTGCTGCGTGGGCTCGAGAATATCGAGCAGGCGCTTGTGCGTGCGGATCTCGAACTGCTCGCGGCTCTTCTTGTCCACGTGCGGCGAACGCAGCACCGTGAACTTGTTGATGCGCGTAGGAAGGGGGATCGGACCGGCCACCTTCGCGCCCGTGCGCTTGGCCGTCTCGACGATCTCACCCGCGCTCTGGTCCAGGAGCTTCGAGTCGTATGCCTTCAGCCGGATGCGGATCTTCTGTGTCGCCATTCGCAAGAACCTCTTAGAACGAACTTTGTGCCAACGCCCCGGGAGGCGCTACGACCGACGTCCCCTGGTTGTCACAGAGCCGTTTCTTCAGAACGAAGGGGCGCGGTGATTACCATCCCGCCCCGGTGTATGCAACTGGATTTCCTCCGGCTCCCTGGAAATTCCCCGAGGGGATGTCCATGGGAGCCGGGAGGAGGCCTGCTACTCGATCACTTCCGCCACGACGCCGGCGCCCACCGTGCGGCCACCCTCGCGAACAGCGAAGCGCAGCTCCTTGTCCATCGCCACCGGGGTGATGAGCTCCACCTCGATTGCGATGTTGTCGCCCGGCATCACCATTTCCACGTTCTCAGGCAGCTTCACCGTTCCCGTCACGTCCGTCGTGCGGAAGTAGAACTGGGGACGGTATCCCTTGAAGAACGGGGTGTGGCGACCACCCTCTTCCTTCGACAGCACGTAGATCTGCGCCTTGAACTTGGTGTGCGGCTTGATGCTGCCCGGCTTGGCCAGCACCTGCCCGCGCTCCATGTCCTCGCGCTTCAGACCACGCACCAGCGCGCCGATGTTGTCTCCCGCCCGGCCCTCGTCCAGCAGCTTGCGGAACATCTCCACGCCCGTGACGACGGTCTTCTGCGTATCGCGCAGACCGACGACTTCAACTTCCTCGCCAACCTTGATGATGCCACGTTCCACGCGGCCCGTCGCCACCGTTCCACGGCCGGCGATGGAGAACACGTCTTCCACCGGCATCAGGAAGGGCTTGTCCGTCGCGCGCTGCGGCGTCGGGATGTAGCTGTCCACCGCCTCCATCAGCTTCAGGATGGCGCCCTCGCCGACCTCGCTCGTATCACCCTCGAGCGCCTTCATGGCGGAGCCAGGGACGATGGGAATCGAGTCGCCGGGGAAGTCGTACTTCTTCAGCAGGTCCCGGACTTCCATCTCCACGAGCTCGCGCAGCTCGGGGTCGTCCAGCAGGTCCACCTTGTTCAGGAAGACCACGATATACGGGACACCGACCTGGCGCGCCAGCAGGATGTGCTCACGCGTCTGGGGCATCGGGCCGTCCGCGGCCGACACCACCAGGATGGCGCCGTCCATCTGCGCCGCGCCCGTGATCATGTTCTTCACGTAGTCGGCGTGACCCGGGCAATCCACGTGCGCGTAGTGCCGGTTCTTCGTCTGATACTCCACGTGCGCCGTGGAGATGGTGATGCCGCGCTCACGCTCTTCCGGCGCCTTGTCGATCTGGTCGTACGCCAGGAACGTGGCGCCGCCGGTCTTCGCCAGCACCTTCGTGATGGCCGCCGTCAGCGACGTCTTGCCGTGGTCCACGTGTCCGATCGTGCCGATGTTCACGTGGGGCTTGTTACGCTCGAACTTTTCCTTGGCCATGACAACTCCTCAACCGGGGCTGAGCCGGTCAACCACCCGGCGCGTCTCGAATCCCGCAAAACTCACTGCGAAGGTGCTGCGTCCTGCTCCAAACCCGCCACAACGTCAACTGAAATCGCCCGCAGGGCCACCTGCCGTGGCCGTCAGTACCGGTTCAGCGCCGTCTTGGGCGCCGGCGCGTAGTGACTGAACTGCATCGTGTACGTCGCCCTTCCCTGGCTGCGGCTGCGCAGGTCTGTCGAGTACCCGAACATGGCGGCCAGGGGGACCTGCGCCTGGATGGCCTGCAACCGGCCGGGCCGGGGCGCCATGCCCATCACCTTGCCGCGGCGGCCGTTGAGGTCGCCAATCACGTCGCCCATGAAGTCGTCAGGCGTGACGATTTCACAGCTCATGATGGGCTCGAGCAACACCGGGGAGGCCGCGCGCACCGCGTCCTTGAAGGCCAGGGAGCCGGCGATCTTGAACGCCATCTCGCTGGAGTCCACGTCGTGCATGGAGCCGTCGTAGGCCTCCACCTTCACGTCGACCATGGGGTAGCCCGCCACCGGGCCGTTCTGCAGGGCCTCGGCGACGCCGTCGCGGACCGCGTCCACGAACTCCTTGGTCACCGCGCCGCCCGTCACCTTGTTCTCGAAGGCGAAGCCCTTGCCGGGCTCGTTGGGCATCACCCGAAGCCAGATGTGGCCGTACTGGCCCCGGCCGCCCGTCTGACGGATGAACTTCCCCTCGGACTCCGTCTGGGTGGTGATGGTCTCGCGATACGCCACCTGCGGCTTGCCGATGTTCGCGTCGACCTTGAACTCGCGCAGCAGTCTGTCGACGATGATCTCCAGGTGCAGCTCACCCATGCCGGCGATGATGGTCTGCCCCGTCTCCTCGTTCGTCTTCACGCGGAACGACGGGTCCTCCATCGCCAGGCGCTGGAGCGACTGGATGATCTTGTCCTGGTCCGCCGTGGACTTCGGCTCAATCGCGATGTCGATGACCGGCTCGGGGAACTCCATCCGCTCCAGGATGATGGGCTGCTTGTCGTCGCAGAGCGTGTCGCCGGTGCTGGCCAGCTTCAGCCCCACCACCGCGCAGATGTCACCGGCGTAGCACTCGGTGAGCTCGTCCTTCTTGTCCGCGCGCATCTGCACCAGGCGGCTGACGCGCTCGCGCTTGCCCTTCACCGAGTTCCACACCGCCGTCCCCGCCTCCAGCTTCCCGGAGTACACGCGAAGGAACGTCAGCGTCTGGGACTGGAACGCCGGGTCGTTCATGATCTTGAACGCGAGCGCGCTGAAGGGCGCATCGTCCCGCGTCTCGCGGATGGCATCCTCGCCCTTGGGCGTCTTGCCATGCACCGGGGGGATATCCAGCGGGCTCGGCAGATAGTCGATGACCGCGTCCAGCAGCGGCTGCACGCCCTTGTGGCGGAACGCCGAGCCGCAGAACACTGGGAACAGCTTCAGCGCCACACAGCCCTTGCGGATGGCCGCGCGGACCTCCTGCTCGGTCAGCTCCAGGCCCTCCAGGAACTTCTCCGTCAGCGCGTCGTCCTGCTCCGCCGCCGCCTCGAGCAGCTCCGCGCGCGCCGCCTCCGCCTGCTCGCGGTAGTCTTCCGGAATCTCCGCCACGTCGTAGCGACTGCCCTGCTCCGAGTCGACGAACACCAGCGCCTTCATCGTCAGCAGGTCGATGACGCCGCGGTGCTTGTCCTCGGCCCCCAGCGGCAGCTGCATCCGCACCGCTCGCGCGCCCAGCTTCTCGCGGATGGTGCTCACGGACATCTCGAAGTCCGCGCCCACCCGGTCCATCTTGTTGATGAAGCAGATGCGGGGGACCTTGTACTTATCCGCCTGACGCCAGACGGTCTCCGACTGCGGCTCCACGCCGTTCACCGCGTCGAACACGGTGATGGCGCCGTCCAGCACGCGCAGCGAACGCTCCACCTCGATGGTGAAGTCGACGTGCCCCGGGGTGTCGATGATGTTGACGCGGTAGCGATGCTCACCGCGACTCCAGAAGGCGGTGATGGCGGCCGACGTAATCGTGATGCCGCGCTCGCGCTCCTGGACCATCCAGTCCGTGGTGGTGTTCCCCTCGTGCACCTCGCCCATCCTGTGGATGGCGCCGGTGTAGAAGAGGATCCGCTCGGTGGTGGTCGTCTTGCCGGCATCGATGTGCGCCATGATGCCGATGTTGCGGTAGCGCTCCAGGGGATGCTCGCGAGCCATTGCGTCGGTACCTCTCCATGAGGGCGGGAGGGCACAGGGCCCCGTCTCACGTACCCACCCGGACGATTTCAGAGAACCTGCTTCACCTAAAGAAACCGCCCGGATGCAACCTCTGCATCCGGGCGGGATACCGCGAGGCCGAAAGACCTACCAGCGGTAGTGCGCGAAGGCCTTGTTGGCTTCCGCCATCTTGTGCGTGTCTTCACGCTTCTTCACCGCGTTACCGCGGTTGTTGGCGGCGTCCATGATCTCGCCGGCCAACTTCTCCTGCATGGTCTTCTCGCCACGCGCCTTGGAGTACGTGATGATCCAACGCATCCCGAGGGCAACACGACGGTCCTGACGGACCTCGACGGGCACCTGGTAGGTGGCGCCACCGACGCGGCGGCTCTTGACCTCAAGCACCGGCTTGACGTTGTCGAGGGCCTTCTTGAACGTCTTGAGGGGGTCTTCCTTCGCGCGCTCTTCGATGAGGGCAAAGGCTCCGTAGCAGACGCCTTCCGCGATGGACTTCTTGCCCTTCCGCATCAGGTCGTTGACGAACTTGGTGACGAGCCGGTCCTGGAACTTCGGATCCGGAAGAATCTTGCGCTTGGCGACTACGCGACGACGAGGCATCTCTTCTCTCTTCCCTTACGCCCCACTCTCCTTGGAGAGTCGCTGCAACCGGGGCTTCTTGATCTGCTGAAGGAAACAACCAGGACGCTCCCCAGGGTGCGGGGCTCAACGTCCAAACTCTGAAACAACGAAGGTGGTCTGCTGCTCTCAGCTCGGGCGCTTGGCGCCGTACTTGGAGCGGCTCTGCTTGCGGCCCGCCACGCCCACGGAGTCGAGCGTTCCACGAACGATGTGGTAGCGCACACCCGGGAGGTCCTTCACACGACCGCCACGGATCATCACCACCGAGTGCTCCTGGAGGTTATGGCCCACGCCGGGGATGTAGGACGTCACTTCGATTCCGTTGGTCAGACGAACACGCGCCACCTTGCGGAGGGCCGAGTTCGGCTTCTTCGGAGTCGTGGTGTACACGCGGGTGCAAACGCCGCGCTTCTGGGGGCACTCCTTGAGCGCGGGGCTCTTGCCCTTGATGTTCAGCTTCTCGCGGCCCTTGCGGACCAGCTGGCTAATGGTCGGCACTGATACCTCTTCCTCGGGTTGGCCTCCCCCCAACGACACGGGGCGGCGCATATCTACCTACAGACTACTGAAAAGGGCCGCGAGTATAGGGACCGACCCCACCGTGTCAAGCACGGCATGACGCAGACCCGAACAGGTCAGCGCCAGCGAGGTCATTCCCAGTGACTCGACAACCCAGGGTACAACAGGCCGCTCCTCTACTCCGCGTGCGCTCAGAAGTCGAGGACCATCACCACCGCGTCCTCGCCCTCGTCCGCGTAGTAGTTCGGACGGATGCCCACCGGCCGGAAACCGAACGCGCGGTAGAGCTGGATGGCCGCCTCGTTGCTCTTGCGGACCTCCAGCGTGGCGAGGCAACAGCGCCGCCCCTTGCCCCGCTCGAGCACCTCTTCCATCACCGCCCTCGCCACGCCCCGCCGCCGATGCTGGGGCGCGGTGGCGACGTTGAGCACGTGAACCTCGTCGTGGACGATCCAGAAGATGGCCAGGCCCAGGAGCAGCGGTGGCCCGGACTCCTGGGCCTCTTCGACCAGGAGGATGGTGGACCACTCGTGCTGGAGCTCGCGCTTGAGCAACTCCTGCGACCACGGATTCTTGAAGGCCGCCTGCTCCAGCGCCATCACCGCGGCCAGGTCGTCCACCGTCATCTGACGGATCAGGAAGCCATGGGGCGCGCCATCCTCCCGCAGCCGCCTCATCGCTTCACCTCCCGCGTGAAGGGCGCCACCCGACGCACCTGCGCCGAGGCCCGGACCTGAGCGAGTTCCTCCACCGCCAGGGCGGCATACCGCTCGCGGAAGAGCTTCTCCCGGATGACGTCTCGCACCGTCTCGTAGTCCGCGGGGTAGTCCGCCGAGTGTTGCTCGTAGTAGCGGCGAATCTCCGTCTCACCCACCTGGGCCCTCAGCCGGATGCGGCTGTCCAGGACGCGCTCGGCCCGCAGCCCCCGAGCCAGGACCGCCTTGAGCCCCTCCAGGTCCACGTCACCGCGCGCCAGGAACCGCGCCAGCGCCGCGGGGCCACCGATGCGTGCGCGGAAGGACTCCAACCGCGCCTCCACCTCGGCGGGCTCGGCGGGGAACGCCTGGAGCCGGTCGGCGTTGAGCACCTGGACCCGCTGGTTGATCACCAACTCCAGGGCGCCTCGAAGGGTCTCCTCGTCAAGAGGGGCATCGAGAGCCTGGACGCCGCCTCGCTGGACGAGGGCCACCCGGGCCTCGAACTCCAGTTCGCTCAAGGACAGGACCCGACCTTCGATGATGGCGACGACCCGGTCCACCACCCTGCCCTGCGCCTCCTTGGAGGCACCCTGGGCCCGAGCCTCGGAGACGGGCAGCACCAGGAGCCAGCCCGCCAACCACAAGGTCCCCGCTCCTGCTCGGCGCGGCACTGCCATGGCCTCCCTCATCTTTCGGCGACTTTATACATCCGAGACCAGCCGAACAGTCCTTGCTGGCGCACTCCCACCGACTGGTTACTTTCATTCACGTACAGCCCGGCGGGAACAAATGGCGGACGACTACTACCAGATCCTCGGCGTTGATCGGACGGCCTCGGAGGAGGCCATCAAGAAGTCGTACCGGAAGCTGGCTCGGAAGTACCACCCCGACGTCAACCCCAACAACAAGGGCGCCGAGGAGAAATTCAAGCAACTCGGCAACGCCTTCGAGGTGCTGTCGGACCCGAAGAAGCGCAAGCTCTACGACGAGTTCGGCGAGGACGCGGAGAAGATCGGCTTCGACGAGAAGAAGGCGGAGGCCTATCGCCAGTACCGGGCCGCCGCCTCTCGTGGCGGGGCGGGCGGCATCCCCTACGAGGGTGAGGACTTCGACCTGGGCGACCTCTTCAACGACCTCTTCGGGGGACGCAGAGGCGCCGGAGGCTCCAGCCCCGGAGGCTTCGACCCCGGAGAGGTGTTCGGCCGAGGCAGGCGACGCCCCCCCATGGGCCCCGAGCGGGGCAACGATTTGTCCACCCAGGTTCGCGTCACACTGGGGGAAGCCGTCAACGGCGCGGAGCGGTCACTGTCCGTCACCCGGCCAGGACGGGGAGGGACCGGCCCGGACGAGCCCAGCCGCCTGACGGTGAAGATTCCCGCTGGCGTCCAGACAGGCTCCAAGGTGCGGCTCGCGGGCCAGGGCGCACCCGGCCTGCGCGGCGGCCCACCAGGGGACCTCTTCATCGAAACGGAGGTGCTCGAGCACCCCCTGGTCCGCCGCGAGGGCGACGACCTGCACGTGGACCTCCCCGTGACGGTGTCCGAGGCGATGTTCGGCGCGGAGGTGCGCGTCCCCACCTTCCAGGGCGAGGTCACCGTCAAGGTTCCGTCAGCCTCCCAGTCCGGTCGGCAGATGCGGCTCAAGGGGCGCGGGGTACCATCCCTCAAGGGCGGAACCCCGGGCGACCTGTACCTTCACCTCCAGGTCAAGGTGCCGGATACCGACACCCCGGAGACGCGGGCCGCCGCGGAGACCCTTTCCAAGGCCTACCGCGATGATGTCCGTCGCGAGCTGACGCTCTGACCGTCTTGTCTCTTGTCCTGGGCGCCGCCCCGTCATAGACGGCCCCTCTACCTTCTTCCTCCTTACACGTCGCCGCAGGAAACGGAGCACACGCGCACATGGGCCTCTTCGACATCTTCACGGGCGGCTCGGGGCCCGAGAAAGCCCTCAAGCTCAAGCCCAAGGTCACCCAGAAGTACGGCGACCCGGCGACACGGCAGAAGGCCATCCAGCAGCTGGGGGAGATGAAGTATCCCGAAGCCGTCTCCGTGCTGCTCGCCCGCTTCACCATCACCGTGGACCCGCTCACCACGGACGCGGACGAGAAGGAGCACACGTTCGAGCTGGTGAAGGCCTTCGGCAAGGACGCCGCCGTCCCGCCCATCGTCGAGTTCCTCAGCAAGACGGAGCAGGCCACGTCCTGGGCCCTCCGGCTCCTGGGAGAGCTGGTCACCGAGGAAGAAGCCACGGGCGCTTGCGTGAATGCGCTCCAGCACCTTTCCGCCACCTATACGAAGAACCCGGAGAAGAAGGTCGTCCTCCTCCACCACGTCACCGGTCGCGAGGACGCGCGCGTGCCGCCCGCCGTGCTCCCCTTCCTCGAGGACATGTCGGACGACGTGAAGATCGCCGCCCTCAAGGCGCTCGCCTCCTTCAAGTACGAGCCGGCGCTCGAGCCCATGCTCAAGCTGCTGACGGCCGACGAGACGGCCCGCCGGGTGCAGACCTCCGCGATTGCCGCCCTGGCGGACTCGGGCTTCAGCGTGGCGAGCCATCGGGCGAAGGTGGAGTCGCTCCTGGTGGAACCGTTCGTCCTGGACAAGGACGGCCGCATCCAGCGCCGCGCCTGAGGCCGGGCTGTCGGGCAGCCGACACGGCCACTGTCCTCCGGATGGCCCTGCACATCAGGGCCGTTCCCAGGCGCTCGGAACTTGAAGCAGGATTCTCCCGTGCGCTCGAAGAAGAAAGGGGCCCTGGCAGAGGTCGTGCCGCTGCGCCCCAACACCTCGAAGAAGTCCACCCGTCGCGCCGTGAAACCGCCTCCTCCGGCGGACTCCGACGCCACCGCGCGCGCCCTCCTGGAGATGGCGCGTCACCTCACCGACAACGCCGGCCCCACCGAGGCGCTGCGCTCCCATCTCCAGACGCTCCACGCACTGCTCAAACCCAAGGTCTGCTACGTGGCCCGCTACTTCCCCTCCCGGGAGCAGCTCCACGTCGAGCACGTGCGCGGTCGCTACGACAGCCGCGTCGTCGCCGCCGTCCCGGGCGAGGGCGTGGTGGGACGCGCCTTCGCCGAGAAAAAGCTGCTGCACGAGGCGGACACGCTCGCCGTGCCGCTCGAGAGCCCCCACGGCGTCACGGGTGTCCTCGTCGTCCTCGGCGCGCGCCGCACCGTCTCCGACACGGTGCTCCAGTCACTGGCCGCGCAGCTCGCCGCCGCGTACGAGGTGGCTCGCCTCCGCGACGACAGCGCCCGCCGGAACAAGGACCTCCAGACGGCCATCGCGGGCCTCAAGAGCCTGGAGCAGAACCGCGAGGAGCTGCTCGGCAACGTCTCCCATGACTTGAAGAACCCGCTCACCACCATCAAGTCCTATCTGGCGATGATGGGGCGCGAGAAGCTGGGAGCCCTCACTGACTCCCAGCGCCGCGCGGTGCAGATCTGCGACCGGAACTCCGACCGCATGCTGCGCATGGTGAATGACCTGCTGCTCATGTCCCGGCTCCAGTCCGGGAAGATGCAGCTCAACCAGCGCCCCTTCGGCCTCAAGGCCGTGGCCGAGGAAGTGGTCCGCTCCCTGGGCGTCCTCGCCGAGCACGGCAAGGTCAGCGTGTCGATTCCACCCTGCCCCGAGGTCTTCGTCCGCGGAGACCGCGAGCGCATCGCCGAGGCCATCCACAACCTCGTCGAGAACGGCATCCACCACAGCGAGGCGGATGACACCGTCGAGGTCAGCGTCTCCGCCGAGGATGGGCTCGCCACACTCAGGGTGAAGGACAGCGGCCCCGGCATGTCCGCCGAGGCGCTGGAGCACGTGTTCGATGCCTTCTACCGGGCGCAGCCGGGCGTGCCTCGGCCGCCGGGCGCGGGACTGGGAATCCCCCTGGTGGGGAAAATCATCGCGCTGCACGGGGGGCGCGTGGAGGCGAAGAGCGTGCTGGGCGATGGGAGCACCTTCGAGATGGTGCTGCCCATGTTCGCCGGGGCGGTGAGCTCGCCGGACCTGAACCAGGCGGCCCCCAAGGCGGGCGGCATCCTGCTCGTGGAGGACGACGCGGACTGCCGGGAGGTCCTTCAGCAGGTCCTGGAGCAGGAGGGCTACCGGGTGATGGCCACCTCGGGAGCCTCCGAGGCCCGCTCCATCCTCTCGCACATCCGGCCGGCCATGGTGCTGCTGGACCTGAGGCTGAGCGAAGAGGACGGGCAGTCGGTGCTCCGCTTCATCCGAGGTAACGAGTCGCTGTCGGACATCGTCGTGTACATCATCTCGGGTGCCAGCGAGGTGGCCTCGCTCACGTCCGGACAGGGCCTGGAGCGCATCGACGGCTTCTTTGAGAAGCCACTCCAGTTGCCCAAGCTGCTGGACACCGTGGCGGCGGTGGTGCGGCCCAGCCGCCGGGCTCCGGCTGTCCCCTAACGGGGAGGAATGGACCGCGGAACGAACAAGAGGTGGCCGTAAGCCGCCTCTGCTTGGCTAGTATCCGCGCCGTCCCATGAGCTCTTCCGTCTATTCCCGCCACCGCGCCGCATTCGCCCAGGCCCTTGCCAGCGCCCTGGGCGTGCCGGCCGCAGACATCGAACCCCAGGTCAAGCCCGCGGAAGCCGCGCACGGTGACTTGAGCTTCGCCACCTTCCCTCTCGCCAAGGCCCAGAAGAAGGCGCCTCCCGCCATCGCCGCCGGACTCGCCCAGACGCTCAGCGTGCCGGGGCTCGAAATCAAGGCGGTGGGCCCCTACGTGAATGCCCGCTTCGCCCTCATGCCCTTCACGGCGGAGGTCCTCGACGCCGCTCGCTCGGCGGGCCTGGCCTACGGCGGTGACGCGGACGCGGGACGCGGCAAGACGGTGACCGTCGACTACTCGTCGCCGAACATCGCCAAGCCCATCGCGTTCCACCACATCCGCACCACGTTCCTGGGCCACTGCATCGCCAACATCTACCGGGCGCTCGGCTGGCGGGTGGAGGGCATCAACTACCTGGGCGACTGGGGCAAGCAGTTCGGCCTCGTGGCCGTGGGCTTCCAGGAGTACGGAGACCCCGCTCGCATCGACGACATGGGCCACCTGGTGGAGGTCTACGTCAAGGCGAACACGCGCGCCGAAAAAGAGCCCGAGTTCGACGCGAAGGCCCGCGACTTCTTCCGCCGCATGGAGGCCGGTGACGCCGAGGCCCTCAAGGTGTGGAACCAGTTCCGCGAGACGAGCATCCGCGGCTTCAAGACCATCTACGCGCGGATGGGCATCGAGTTCGAGCACATCGAAGGAGAGAGCCGCTACCAGGGGAAGATGGACGCGGTCATCGAGCAGATCGCCAAGAAGCCCGGCGTGAAGGAGTCGCAGGGCGCGCTCATCGTCGACCTGCCCTACGCGGAGAACGAGCCGCCCATCCTCCTCAAGAAGAACGACGGCACCACGCTCTACGCCACACGAGACCTGGCCGCCGCCGAGGACCGGTACGAGCGGTTCCACTACGACAAGGCGCTCTACGTCGTCGCGCAGGACCAGGCGCTGCACTTCCGCCAGGTGTTCCGCACGCTGAGCGCGATGGGCCAGCCGTGGGCGGACCGCTGCGTTCACGTGGCCTTCGGCCGCATTCACGGCATGAGCACGCGCAAGGGCCTGGTGGTGCAGCTCAACGACGTGCTGGACGAGGCCAAGGAGCGCGCCTCCGTCAAGGTGAAGGAGAACCAGGAGGCCGGTCGGCTCCAGTCGAATGACCCGGACCTGCTGGCCGAGCAGATCGGCCTGGGCGCCATCGCCTTCGGCGACCTCAAGCACAAGCGCGCCAGCGACTACACCTTCGACTGGGACGAGGTCCTCAGCTTCGAGGGCCACACGGGCCCGTACCTCCAGTACGCCCACGCACGCGTCGTCAACGTGCTGCGCAAGGGTGGAGGCGTGCCCGCGAGCTACGACGCGAGCCTGCTGACGCTCCCCGAGGAGCAGGCCCTGGTGCGCGAAATCATGCGGCTGCCCGAGGTCGTCAAGGACGCGGCCGAGCAGTACGAGCCGAGCCTCGTCGCGCGCCTGCTGCTGGACGTGGCCGCGGCCCTCAGTCGCTACTACACGCTGGGCAATCAGGAGCGGGACAAGCGCATCCTCGTCGAGAACGATGACGCGCTGCGTTTCGCACGACTCGCCCTCACGGACGCGGCCCGGGTTACTCTCGCGGCGGGTCTGACACTTCTGGGCATTCCAACGCCCGAGAACATGTAGCCCCGGGGGCTGCCTTGGAAACCGCGCTGTCGCCGTCTGCGAATCAGGGAGAGTCCTTGCTGAAGGCCGAGTTCGGCCCGATGGGCCGGGCATTGGGTGCTCGCTATCTGGAGAGCGTCCACTTCCCGCCCGAGGCCGAGGATGAGCTGCGCAACCTGCACGCCAAGGGTTTCGTGGTGCATGTGATGCGCTCCACGGCCTGGGTGAACTTCCTCTATCTGACCTGGGCCATGGTGCGCAGGACGCTGCCGCCCATCCGCGCGGTGTCCAACCTGCGCCCGTGGTTCACCAAGCCCTGGCGCCAGACGAAGCAGTCCGGCGCCTTCCAGGAGCGCTTCGAGTACGCGCAGCAGAACGGGGGCAGCGGTCTGGTCTTCCTGCGCCGCACCGCGCTCATGCACGCGTCGGGGAAGGAGACCCACGAGGACCCCTTCCCCGCGCTGGTGGAGCTGGCGCGCAAGTCGGACCGGCCCGTGTACCTGGTGCCGGAGCTGTTCGTCTGGGAGAAGAGCAGCGCCCGGCTCAAGCCCAACTGGGTGGACGTGGTGTTCGGCAGCCCGGAGGCACCGGGCTTCCTGCACTCGATGCTGGCCTTCTTCCGCAACTACAAGCGCGCCCAGTTCCGCGTGGGAGAGCCCATCGACCTGCGGGCCTTCGCCGAGGAGAACCCGAAAGACTCGGTGGAGGTGCTCGCGCGCAAGGTGCGCAGCACGCTGCACGTGCACCTGTCGCGGGAGACTCGCGCGGTGTTCGGCCCTCCGGCCAAGCCCCACGAGCGCGTCATCGACGAGACGCTGCGTGACAGGCAGCTGCGCAAGGTGGTGGACGAGCAGGCCGTCGAGTCCAACCGCAAGCCGGAGAGCGTGCTGCGCGAGGCTCGCCGCAATCTGGAGGCCATCGCCGCGAAGCCCAGCCCCACGACGCTGGCCTTCGTCGCGCCCGTGCTGGAGTGGGTGTTCAACCGCATCTACGACGGCATGCACGTGGACGAGGCGGGCCTGCACCGCGCGCTCAAGGCCGCGACGCGCGCCCCCATCGTCCTGTGCCCCAGCCACAAGAGCCACGTGGACTACCTGGTGATGAGCTGGGTGCTCTGGAACCGGGGCTACGCGGTGCCCCTGGTCGCCGCGGGCGCCAACCTGTCCTTCTGGCCCCTGGGCAGCATCTTCCGCCGCTGCGGCGCCTTCTTCCTGCGGCGCTCGTTCAAGGGCGACAAGGTCTACGCCGCGTCCTTCAAGGCGTACGTGCGCAAGCTGGTGCATGACGGCATCCACCAGGAGTTCTTCCCCGAGGGCGGCCGCTCGCGCACGGGCAAGCTGCTGGCGCCCAAGCTGGGCATGTTCACCTGGCAGGTGGAGTCCGTGCTCGAGGGCGCGCGCAATGACCTGCTCTTCGTGCCGGTGGCCATCGACTACGAGAAGGTCGTCGAGTCGGGCAGCTACTCGAAGGAGCTGGCGGGCGGAGAGAAGAAGCCCGAGGACCTCAAGGCCCTGTTGAGCACGCCCAAGGTGCTCGCGGCGCGCTACGGCCGCATCCACCTGGGCTTCGATGAGCCCATCTCCCTCCTGGAGTTCATGAAGGAGCGCGGCCTCAACCCCGACGAGCCCGTGACGGACGAGCAGAAGAAGGGCCTGGTCCGCGCGCTCGGCAACCGCGTCATGTACGGCATCAGCAAGGTGTCCACCGTGACGCCCCATGCCCTGGTGAGCACGTCCCTCCTGGCGCACCGCCGCCGCGGCCTGACGCAGCGGGAGCTGGCGGACCGCATCAGCATCCTGCGCCGCATCGCCCAGGAAGACGGCGCGCCCCAGTCTCGCGAGCTGGGCAACGCCCCCAGCAACCCGGAGACGATGGGCCCCATCCAGGACGCGATGCGCACCTTCATCGACGACGAGATGGTGCGCACGCAGGAGGCGAAGGGCGACGTCATCTACCAGGTGGAGGACAACCGCCGCCCGGAGATGTCCTTCTACAAGAACACGCTGATGAACCTCGTCTCGGCGCGCAGCCTCGTGGCCAACGCCATGCTGGCCGCCGGTTCGCCCGCGCCCTACGACGCGGTGAAGGCCCGCGCCCTGTTCCTCTCGCGCCTGTTCAAGGTCGAGTTCATCTACCGGGTGAACACGACGTTCGACACCATCTTCGCGGAGACGGTGGAGCGGCTGGTCCGCATGGGCCTGGTCATCAACGAGGGCGAGTCCCTGCGCGTGGCCCCCGAGCCCCACGCCCAGCCGGAGCTGGAGTTCCTGGCCGACCTGCTGCGCGACTACCTGGAGGCCTACCTCCTGGCGGCCATGACACTCAACGACGTGGCCAACGGCGTCGCCGAGGACCGCAAGGCCTTCATCCGCCTGGCTCTGGAGACGGGCCGCGCGGAGTACCACGCCGGCCGCATCACCGCCGCCGAGTCCCTGGCCAAGGTGACGCTGGAGAACGCAGTCACGTACCTGCAGGACCAGAAGCTCCTCGTCGAAGAGGACAAGAAGCTCAAGCTGGGGCCGCAGGCCACGGACGCGGAGGCACGCCGGCAGCTCGCCGACGCCATCCGCGAGTACCTCAAGCGCTGACCCTCACTCACGCGGGCCGCACTGTCGCCATCGGCGGTGCGGCCCGTCAGCGAGGCATGTGAGGATGCGGACATGCTCGTCCGCCCTGCCCTCCTCGCCCTCGCACTCTGTGGTGCCCCCCTCCTCGGCTGCAAGTCGACACCACCCGAGCGCGAGACGCCCTCGCGCACCTGCGGGGACTCCATCCATGACCTCGCCTGGATGTCGGGGAGCTGGCGTCAGGACAAGGCAGGCAGCACGGTGGAGGAGCACTGGACGCACGCGGACGCCGGCACGCTCTTCGGGGTGAGCCGCGCCATCGTCCGCAACAAGACGGTGTTCTTCGAGTACATGCGCATCGAAGCCCGCGCCGACGGCCTCTACTACGTCGCCCAGCCCATGGGCCGCCCGGGCACGGACTTCAAGCTGGTGCGCTGCAACAGCAACGGCGCGCTCTTCGAGAACCCCCAGAACGACCACCCCAAGCGCATCTTCTACCAGCGCCCCTCGGCAGGCCGCCTCACCGCGCGAATCGAAGGCAACGAGAACGGCAAGGCCGTGGCCCAGGACTTCGACTTCACGCGGATGTAGCCGAGCCCGCTCGGCTCACGGAGCGGTGCGGAACACCACCCGCACCTCGGTGGCCAACGGGTTGCCCTCGTAGTCCGTGAGGACGTCGCGCAGCACCAGCGTGTACTGCGTGTTCGGCGACAGCGTGGAGCCCTCGGCGACCCTGGCCTCCACGGTGTACTCCACGTCGCCCCGCTCCACGTCCTGGTCCAGCTCCGGAACTTCCGGCGCGAGGACGGTGAGCGGGACTTCATCGCGCGCGGCGAACACGGCGATACCGGGACGCAGGCTGCGCACGTCCATCGCCTCCGAGAAGGTGATGCGCAGCGTGCCATCCGTCGCCAGCACCCCGCCGCCCCCCGGGTCGGTGGAGATGACTCTGGGCGGCACCGTGTCGCGTCGGTCGTAGATGGCGTCCCCTGGCTCCAGACACCCCGAGAGCGACGCCACCGACAAGGCCACCAGCAGCGTGCCCCTCACGAAAGTCTGGCGCGCGCGCATCACCGGCACCCCTTCTGCGCCAGGCTCTCCGCCGAGTGGCACTTGAGGCAGGCCCGGTCATTCGCGGACGCCAGCTTCTTGCACGTCTGCGCGAAGCCCGCCGGGTGCGGGTTGATCTGCCGCCGCGACGACAACTCGGAGTGGCAGCTCATGCAGGACTCCTCACGGTGGCAGGAGATGCAGCTCGTCAAATCCCGCGACGCGGCGATGCCGTGGTGCTGCGGGCCAGGCAGCTCCACCCAGGCCCTGTAGTCCGGGTGCACCTTCTGGTTGCGCGGACGCAGCGACTTGTCCGCGTCCATGCCCACGCCCACCCGTTCATGACACGCGGCGCAGAAGGACTGCGCACGGTGGCAGCTCTCGCACCGGGGCGAGCCCGCTCGCGCCTGCACCGGGTGCAGCGTGATGTAGTCGTTCGGGTGGATGGACAGCGGCTTCTGCATGCCGTCGTGGCACGTCTGGCAATAGCTCTCGCTGTGGCACTGCATGCACGTCAACCGGTCCGTCGACGCGCGCGCCCCGTGGTTGAACTCGTAGCGCGGCCCGTGGTCCAGGCCCAGCGGGTTGCCCTGCATGGGACGCAGCAGGCCCGAATCAAAGACGAGCTTCAGTCGCCCAGAGGGCTCCGTCGGATGGCACGTGGCGCAGGTGTTGGAGGCCACGTTGCCGTCATGGCACTTGAAGCACGTGGCCATCTTCGGCAACTGGTTGCGCGTGGCGAGCTTCACGTCCGTCATCTCGCCGTGGCACACCGAGCACTCCACCTTCTTGTCCACGTGCTGCTGGTGGCTGAAGATGAGGTTGGCGGTGGGCATGGACAGCTTCGCGGGCTCCTTGCGCACCGTGGCGTCGAAACCCGGGTGACACGTGTTGCAGCTCGACTTCGGGTCCGTGGGCTTGCCCTTCCGCCCCGCCTCGATGTCGTGGCACGTCTCGCATTCCTCGTGCCCCGGGAGGTTGACGTCCTTGGGGGACTGACTGGCGCGGGCCGCGTCGTGGCACGTGGCGCACTCAGCCCCGGCCTCCAGGTGCTGCGCATGGTCGAAGCGCAGGGGCACATGCTGCGCGGGATACACGGCGAGGCTGCGCTCGCGAGCCGTGGCGGCCCAGGCGACGCCGGCGCCCACCATGGTGGCGAGCGCGGCCAGGGCGAGCAGCGCGTTTCGGTTCTGGCGGTGCGGCAGCATCTACAGGCTCGCCTTCAGGTCGAAGAGCAGGAAGCCCTTCGTGTCCGAGTCGGTGAACGGGTTGAAGTTCTGCTCCACCACCAGGGAGAGCCGCGTCGCCCGCGTCAGCGCTCGACTGGCCCACACCTGGGCGCCGTAGAAGTTGCCACCCAGGCGCGCGTTGAAGCTGTCGAAGATGCGCGCGAAGGACACCCGCGCGTCCAGGGTGAAGCGCTCCCGGTCGAACGTGTAGCCGCCGGTGAGGTCCCCCCAGAGTTGGTCGCCGCCGTAGCCCGTGCGGTACGTCACATCCAACGCCGACCGGAAGGACCCCGAGCGCCACGCCGCGCCCGCGGAGCCACCGACGCTGGTGGACTCGGGAGCACCCTCGGCGTCTACCTGGGCGGCGATGGCGAGGTCCGGGTTGACGTTCTCGTTGTACTTGCTGCCAAGGCCCTGCACGTAGAAGCGCAGCGCGCCAGGGGTGAACAGGTCCACGCGCAGCCGCGCCTCGTCACGGGGCGCCCACGCGAAGTAGTACCAGATGGAGTCCGCGGCCAGCACGGGCGACAGCCGCATCACCTCCGCAGTGGCCGCGAAGCGCGTGGCATCCCAGCGCAGCTGCGTGCGCACCTGCGCCACCTTGCCCATCAGCACGTCGTAGTCCACGCCCGCCAGCGCGTTGAGCCCCAGCCCGCGGCCGTAGCGCGCCTCCACCGTGGCGCGCTCCAGGTTCGTCTTCCCCTCCACCAGCGCCTTGCGATAGCCGACCGACGCGTGGAAGCCCTTCACGTCCTCCATCAGCAGCTTCGCGCCGATGAGGGGCTCCATCGCATCGAGCGTCGAGTCCGCGCCCGTCACGCCCGCGTCCAGGCGCCGCGCGTCGCTCTCCCGCGTCCCCTCCAACTGGTACACGGAGGAGCCCAGGAAGCTCGTGCCCTTCACCCACAGCCCGCCGTACACCTCCGCGCCCAATCCCAGGCGGCTCATGTACCGCACGCGCAAGCCGTCGAACGCGAGGATGTCCGAAACGTCCGTGTAGAGCTGTCGGCCCAGGCGCCCCTCGAAGCCGCCCTTCGCGTAGCGCACGTACGCATGCAACAGCTCTGCGTCTTCGGACTTCAGGCCGTCGACGCGCTCGGCCTCGCCCTTGGGCAATCCGAAGTCCGCCCAGATGCGCAGGTTGGACTCGAAGCCCAGGTCCTGCCCGGTGGCGATTTCGAAGGCGCTGAGGCCCAGGTACTGGACGATTCGCCGCCGAGGAAGCAGCACCGGGTCGTCCGGCGTACTGCCACGCCACGCACGAATCTGGTACGCCTGCGCCTCGGTTCGCGCTTCCACCAAGAACGCCGACGCGTGCGACGTCGCCGCTCCCAGCCCCACGCCCAGGGCACACCACACACCCAGGGATTGTGAGAGCTTCCAACACGTCCGCTGCGCCGTTCGAGCCAGGATGAAGGACGTCAAGGTGCGCACAGTATAGAGAAGTCGAAGTGCGGACAGTTCAGCTTTTCGCTCCAAGGAGACGCCAAATTGGAAGATTCCGCTCCCAGCGACGCCCGGCCTCATGAGCCGACGGGTCCCTCCGAGCCGCCACCCCCGGAGCGCCCTGAGCCAGGGAGCCCACGGAGGCTCGCGCTGGCGGGGGCGGCGCTGGCGTTGGTGCTGTTCATCGCGGTGGGAGGTTCGGTCCAGTTCCTCAACGCGGCCTTCGGAATCTGGTTCACCGAGGTGTTCATCTTCCTGGGCCTGGGCTGGTTGCTGCCGCGGATGGGCGGATGGAAGCCCGCGCTGTACACCGGGCTGACGCCGCTGCCCGCGCTGCCCACCCTCTTCGGCTTCCTGCTGGGCGTGGCCAACTTCTTCGCGCTGGTGGTGCCCATCCAGTTCGTTGCCCAGAAGCTCGCGCCCGAATGGCTGACGGAGATGTTCGACGGCTCGCGCCTCTTCGATCAGCAGACGCCCGTGGAGCTGGCCGTCATCCTCGCGGGCGTGACAGTCGCCGCTCCCTTCTGCGAGGAGCTGTTCTTCCGGGGCGTCTTCCAGCGGGGAATCACGCCTCGGCCTCCGGCATCACCGGTGAAGGCCCTGGTGATTTCCGCCGTGGTGTTCAGCGCGTTCCATCTGGACCCGGTGGGCTTCGTGGCGCGCGTGGAGCTGGGCCTGCTGTTCGGCTGGCTCTATCTGCGCACCGGCTCGCTGTGGCCAGGCATCGGCGCGCACGCGGCCAACAACCTGGTGTCCTCCGTGCTGTTCCTCGCGGCCAAGGCGATGGACCAGGGGGCGACGGACACGGACACCTCGCCGCTGGCCGTGCTCTCCCTGGCGGGACTGGGCTGGGTGGGGCTGCTGGGGCTGATGACCTTCGCGCGCCACCACGCGTCGGTCTGGGGCGTGGGCGCGCCACACAGCGACGAGAGCGCCCGGGAGACTCGGCCGGTGCCATCCCTGCCGACGCTGCTGTTTCCCTGGGTGACGGCCGCGACGGTGTCCCTCGTCCTGCTGGGCGTCGTGGACAGGCGAGGCATCTCCCTCAACCTCTTCGACGTGGCCAATCCGCTGACACCGCTCAAGAAGGACGCGGAGCCCGGGCTGCAGGCGGAGCGAGAGGCGTTGGAGGAGCTGCGGGCCGCCGCTCGTCGAGGCGCGGCCCCCATGGAGGCGTACCACGAGGAGCGGCTGCGTCAGGCCCGCGCCCACAAGAGCGCGGGCGGCCCCAAGCAGCCCTGACGGGCGAGAGGGGCAGCACGGCCCCTCACACCTCAGACGAAGCGATACGAGCTGACGTGGAACACGGGGCCCACCATGGCGCTGGTGAGCACGTCACGGTCCACGTCGCCCTCGGCCTCGATGCGCTGGCCGTCCTTCTTGATCTTCCGGTCGCCACCCGCCAGTTGGTAGGTGGTGCCGTCGTCGCCTTCCAGCACCCAGACGCCCGTCTCGACGTCCCGGAAGACCACGCGCCCGGACAGCTTCAAGGCACATCCTCCTTCTTGAGCATGGCCCGGGCGACGACGATGCAGAGGACGGTGTTGAAGCCCAGCCACGGCTTCGCCAGGAACGTGAAGGGCATCCACGACAGCGCGGGAGCGCCGGCCCACGCCGAGTACGCCAGGAAGCCCGCGAAGCCCAGCGCGAGCCCGCCCACCGCCGGACGCAGCCCCTTCCAGCCGATGGCCGGCAGCGACAGCAGGACGGGAATGAGCGCGCTGTAGAACAGCGGGCTCACCGTGCGACGGCCGAAGATGATGCGCTCCCAGTCGGGGATGGGCAGCGACGCCATCTCCACCACGCTCCCCGTCACGTCCGCGGAGCTCACGAACCACGTGCGCACGAAGTACACGCCCACCGTGGACAGCAGCAGCGGCACCAGGAAGGCCGGACGCAGGAGCGCGTTGAGGTAGCCCGGACGCTCGCGGCCCCGCAGGGTCAGCAGCACGAAGGCCAGCAGGCCCAGCGCCCAGTACAGCGGCGGCCAGCGCGACATCCCGCCACCCAGCGACGCGAGCGACGCCTCCGCGTTGAGCAGACCGTGGCCGTACTGCTCGGTCCATGCCTGGTCCGCGACCTTCGCCGCGCCGGCGTACAGCGCCTTCTCCACCGCGTCCGGAGTCTTCGCGCCAGCCGCGTACAGCATCGCGGCCACCGCGGCCACGTGCGGGGTGGCCATGCTGGTGCCCTGGTACGACGCGTAGACGGAGCGCGAGGGGTCTCTCGGGTCGATGGTGTTCTGGAGGATGCCGCCCTGGTCGCCCTTGCGCTTGTCACCACCGGGCGCCGCGATATCCAGCTCCTTGCCGTAGGACGAGTACGGCGCGAGCGAGCCCTCGGGCCCCACCGCCGACACCGCCACCGCGCCGGGATAGGCCGCGGGGAACTCCACGCGCGCGCGCCCACCGTTGCCGGCCGCGGCCACCACGGTGACGCCCTTCTTGCGCGCGTACTCCACCGCGTTGGCCATCACCTGCGAGTAGCCGCCACCGCCCAGCGACATGTTGATGACGTTGGCGCCCTTGTCCGCCGCGAAGCGGATGGCGTCCGCGATGTCCGCCGTGGTGCCGCCACCGAAGTGGTTGAGCACCTTCACCGGCATCAGCGTCGCCTCGAAGGCCACACCCGCCACGCCCTCGCCGTTGTTGGTGGCCTGGGCGATGGTGCCCGCCACGTGCGTGCCGTGCCCGTGGTCATCGTTGGCGTGCTCGTCGTCGTTCACGAAGTCGTAGCCCGGAACGAACTTCACGCCCTTCAGGTCCGGCACCTGCTTGAAGTCGTCGTGGTCCTCGTACGCGATGCCGGTGTCGAGCACCGCCACCACCACGCCCTTGCCCCGGCTGCGCTCCCACGCCTTGGGCATGTCGATCATCTTGAGGTTCCACTGCTGCGCGTACTCCGGATCATTCGGAGTGAAGCTGGCGCGGACCTCCATCAGCGGCTCGGCGGCCTCGACGCTGGGATGCTGGCGGATGCGCTCCAGCACGCCCTGCACGTCATCCACGCCCACCGCCAGGGTGAGGGCCTCGTCGGCGCTCTCCACGGAGTTGAGCTCCAGGTCCACGCCCCAGTCGGCCTCCCAGGCGTCAAACTGGGCCTGCGTGGTGCCGTCCTTGAAGTCCACGAGGATGGCGTGCGGGACGACATCCACGTCGTCCGCCAGGTTCTCGAGCGAGGCGGGAGGCGCGGGCGCACGCTCGGCGTCGCTCTCCGCGGACTTGCACGCAGGGGCTACCGTCACGGCCAGGGCCAGCGCGGCGCCACCCAGGGTCCATCGCACCATCCGCATCGGGCTACTCCTTGAGGAACGAGGCACGCTTCCGGAAGACCCTACGAACGAACGGCGAAACGATTGGGTCTGCACAGACAGTCTGTACGTCCGCTCTCCCGGCGTGCAAGTGCGGGAGGCTGAAGAAATGTGAAGGAGTCCGGTGGGTTGCAGCGCATCGGTCATCCGCCGGAGAGCCGCTGGAGCCAGGTGGACACGGCCCGTCCCACCTGCGGCAGGTTGCGCTGGAACGTCGCCCCCGCGTCATCGATGACCTCGAAATCCCCCCCGGCCCGCGCCACC
>NZ_JABUMQ010000460.1:0-6857 GCF_013336645.1 Myxococcus sp. CA039A
GCCCAGCGCCGCCCCGCCCGAGGCACCAACCGGTGACGCTGTCGCGCCCACGAGTGCCGTGGTGGCCGTGTCCACCAGTGCGACGAAGGCCTTGTGGGCCAGCAGGCGCGCCAGGTCCTTCAGCATGCCGTCCACCATCGACCTGAACGAGAACTGCCCGGTGGTGGCGAAGCCGACGAAAGCGTCCTCCATGTGCTGCGCCGCGCTGGAAACGGCGTCCTGGGCGAGCGCGAAGCCCTCGGAGAACTGCGCCTGGAGCTTCGCCACCTCCTTCCGGTACGCCTCCGCGCTGATGCGCTCGTTCTTCAGCAGCTTGTCGAGGGCCTCCAGCCGCCTCTGCGCATCAGCCAGTGGGTTGAGCTGCCGCTCGAGCTGCTCCAGCTCCTTCGCGAGCTGGGCCTCGGCGCGCCCCTCCGGCGTCCAGAGGGCTCGGGCCTTGGACATCAGCTCGACGTACTGCTCAAGCGGGAGCCGGTGGGCCTCCACCTCGTCACGAAGGGCCTGCTGTGCCTCGATGAACTTCGAGCTGGCCGGGTCTCCGAGTTCCCGGTTCAGCTCCTGGAGCACCTGGACGCGCTTCTCCTCGGCCTTGGCGAGTTCCTTCGCGGCCTCTGCCTCACGAAGCTTCGCGATGGCCACGTCTGCCTGCTTCCGCTGCGCCGCAGTGAGCGCCTTGTACTCGTCGGTGAGGTTGAGAGCCTCCACCTTCGCCTTTCCAGCCGCGCGCGCCTCTTCCTCGATGCGCTGTACCCAGGACGCGGCCTTCTTCGCGAGTTCATCGCGCGCCTGGGCCTGCTTCTTCGTGGCCTCCGCGTCCTGGAGCTTCGCGATGGCGACGTCGGCCAGCTTCTTCTTCTCGGCGTCGAGCGCCATGTACTCGTCCGTCTGGTTGAGTCCGCCGGCCTTCGTCTTCCCGATGGTCCGGACGTCCTCCTCCAGCTTCACGAGCCATTCGGTGGCCTTCTTGCGGGACTCCGCGAGAGCCTTGGCGTCGGCCGCCGAGATCTTCTGGCCCGCGCCAGCGCGAGCCTGGGCGTCGGTCATCTGCTTGGTGGCCTCCGCTTCTGCCTTCTCCGCCTCCTCCAGCGCCATCATCGCCTTCTTCAATTCGGCGAGGCGCTGCGTCTGGACGCCAAGTTCCTTCTCCAACGGAAGGAGCTTGAACTCGACGTCATGCTGGAAGAGGTCGTTCTTGAAGTTGCGGACCTCCACGAAGGGCTTTCCGCCCAGCCCATTCTCGGCCAGTTCCTTCCGATTGAGCCCCATGACATCGCCTGTGGCCTTTTTGACCGCCGCCGTCAGCCGTTCAACCTCCCCCAGCGTCGCGGTGATTTCTTCGCCACCGATCTTCCGCATGACCCCAGCAAGTTCCTTGATGGTGTCGACATCGCTGGTGAGCAGGTTCTGGTATTGACCGCCTAGGGCGAACACCTCGTCTCTCGCAATCTTGAACAACTCCAACGCCTTGGTCTGGTCGTCGATGGCCCTCGTAGTGCTGGTGAGGTTCGTGATGATCTGCACGCCCTTCCCCACCGACGCCGCCGACTCCTGTGCCTGCTGCTTCGCCTTCTCCCGAGCCTCGTCAGCAGCCCGGGTGAACTCGGAGTACGCCGTCACGGCCGCGCCCAGGGCGATGACGAGGACTCCGATGGGCCCGCCCATGGCCGCTAGCGCAGCGGAGCCAGCCCGGGTGGCGAGCGTCGCCCCCTCGACGGCCATCGCCTCCCTGACCTTGGCCTGAGCCAGCGCGTTGGACGCCAGAGCCGCCTTCGTGTGCGCGACGGTGTAGGGCCCTTCAACGGCAGCAGCGGCCTGGAGCATTGCCTGCCGCTTCTCGAGCTGGGCTAGCGCGCCCTTCAGCGCCTCGGCGCGGCTCTCCCCCTGCAGGCGCTTGTAGTTGGACTCGGTGAGCGCAGCCTCCGCGATGGCCTCCTTCGCCTTCTTCGCGGCTGCGGCCTTGTCGTACAGCGCCTTGGCCCACTCCTGCCCCCAGGCGACAGCGCGCGCGGCGCCGAGCACTGCCAACGCCTGGGCGAGGTAGCGAGCGCCGGTGGTCACCTCGTCGAAGTTGCGCAGCAGCCCGTCCATCACAGGAGAGACGGTATTGAGCAGGTCCTCGCCCACCTCGACGCGCAGTGCAGCAAACCTGGCGCGGAGCTGGTCCACCTTCATCTGCGGCGTCTCCGCCATCTTCTTGAAGGCCGCTTCCGTCTTCCCGGCGGAGTCCTCCATGTGCTGCAGGGAGGCCGCGAAATCCGCTGCGGCCGACCCGGACAGCGTCATCGCCGGCAAGAGGGCTTCAACGCCTCCGACGAGCATGGCGAGCAACTCCGTGCTGCCGCCCGTCTTCTCCTTCATGTCCGCCATGAAGCCCGCGAAGCCCTTCGCCTTCAGGGCTGCCGTGTCGTACTGAAGACCCAGCACCTCGGCGAGCATGGCGGCCTCGCTGGAGGGCTTCGCCACCGAGGCGAGGATGCTCCGCACCCCCTCCATCGCCGTCTCGGTCTTGATGCCAGCCTTGGTGAGCGCCGCGTTGGCCGCCAGGAGTTCCTGGAGCGACACGCCCGTCTGGGAGGCAATCGGGGCCACTTTGCCGATATGCCGGGCGATGGCATCGATGCTCGTCTTGCCGTCCGCAGCCGAGACGAACATGGCATCCGCAGCTTCGGTGGCGCTCCGGAGCTGCGTTCCGTAGCTCGCCATGATGGACGTGAGACCGTCCGCCGCGACGCTGACCTCCGTCACGCCGCCGATGGCCAGCTTGTTCGCGATGGCCAGCAGCTCCGTGGCCTTCGCGGCGTCGGCAGCACCCGCCGACATGATTTCGTAAAGCGCCTTGGCCTGGTCCGTCGGCCCGCGTCCGAACTCAGCGCCCAGGCGCTTCGCACTGTCGGCGAGCTGCCCCATCATCCCGAGCTGGCTTCCATCGAGAAGCGTGCTCACCTGCGCCATGGCCGTAGAGAACTCCATTGCTTCCGTGGAGACACTGCGGAGGGTCGCCCCCACCGCGACCATGCCCACGACCTTCCCGGCGAGCCCGCCCAGCCCCTGAGAGAGCCGAGTAAGGGGAGACTCCGCGGTCTCCGCCGCCTTCGTCACCTCCTGGATGGACTTCGCGGCGCGCATGCCCTCGCTCATCCGCGCCATCTCGGACGAGGCCTTGTTCATCTCCGTCATGAACCGCTGAATGATGGCGGTGTCGCCCAGTGCGGAGTTGAGGCGCCCCGTCGCACTCTCCAGCGCGGCCACCTTCGCGTGGAACGCATCCACCGACTTCGTGTCCGCCAGTGCCTGCTGGAAGCGCTTCGATGCTTCAATCGCCTGCTCCATGTCATTCACGTATGCGCGCAGGCGCTCCATCTGTTGCATTCGCGCACGCATTTCCTCGAACGCCTTGGCGCTGGCCTGGATCTCCTTCACGAGCCGCACCATCTCGCTCTGGAACTCGGTGGTGGCGGACTCTGTCTTGCCGGCCGCCTTCTCCGTCTTCTCAGCCGCCTTCGTGAAGTCGTTGAGCGCGACGGCGCCGGCGGCAGCGCCGGAGCTGTCGATCTGGAGCGACAACGTCGCGAGGTCGAAGTCTTCAGACATGGGGAGCCGCCACCCTCACGGCGTTGGACTGCGCAGGGGCCCGAAGAGACTGAACACACGAACAGTGGACCAGGGCAGCGCCGCTGTGGTGGCCTCCGGGCCCATGCGAATCCGCCGTGCGCTTCTCGCTGCTCTGCTCCTGATGACCTCCGCTTGTGACCGCCGTTCTGACGAGGAGAAGCGGCTGGAGGCGGAGCGCGTTCGGAGAGTCAACGAGGGGAACAGAAATCACCCTGAGCGACTCAGAGGCGTCGCCACGGGAGAGCACAACACTACGTTCCTGATCGTCGACACCTTCCCCGGCAAGAACGAACAGGAAATCCGCGAAGCGATGAGGATGGCGATCACGTACAACTTCGAGGGGGGCCGGGAGGGATTTGAGCGCGAAGGCTGGCTTGCCATCGGCTACCGCGATGCCAAGACGGGCATCGAGGAGACACGACTGACCTCGGCGTTCCGCGGGCCCGAGTACTTCGGGGAGAGAGACGCCCTGGAGCACGCGAAGGCGACGGAGGCCGAGCGCGTGCGCCGCGCAGAGGGCCGAGGCGCTGTGGCGACTGGCGAGAACCGGAGCACCCTGCTCATTCTCCGCGCGTTCCCCGGGGGCGACGAGCAGGCCGTCCGCACGGCCATGGAGGACGAGATGGCGAGGACGCTCCAGGGCGCCGGGAAGGAGTTTGCGAGCGAAGGTTGGCTGCGCGTCGGGTTCCGCGACCAGAAGACGGGCATCGAAGTGACGAAGCCCGTCGGCGAGCTCGAGCGGGCTCGCACCACCGACGAGGTGCTCGGGAGACTGCCCGCCGAGAAGGGCGAGCAGCAGGCAGCCCAGCAGTAGTCGCAACGTCGCCACGCGCACCTCCTCACTTCCGTTGAATCTCGTCGCGGAAGACGTCGTCGAGCTGGCGCAGCAACCCCACCTCCGCGGGGGTGGGCCGGTGGCCGGTGAGGCGCGCCCAGGCGTCGATGTCCTGGTAGCTGATGGGGGCCAGGGAGAAGGCTCCCGCGCTCCGGGCCCCGGCGAGCTGGCAGAACCACTCCCAAACATGGGCCAGGGGCGCCGGCAGCTCATGCGGGCACACCAACGCCTTGGGTATCTCCCCTGTCGCGCGCGCCACTTGCTCCAGGTGGGCACGGAGGGAGGTGCCGCCCTCCTCCCGGCTCAGTCCGACGTGGTGTCGGGCGTAGCCGAGGAGTTGGTCGGCGAGGACTCGAAAAAACGGGTGCGCTCCCCGAAGGCGGCTTCCACCTGGCGCCGCAGCCATGGGTACGAGACGTACAGGCGCCGGGCAGAGTCGGGGGAGTAGTCGACGGAGCGGCCCTTCTCGGACACCCCTCTCCAGCCCACCGTCCGGGCCGCCAGCAGGTCGAGGGCGTCGTCCTCGATCTCCTTCGCACCAGTGGCAGGGCTCCGGTGCCCCAGGTTGAGGCGGGTGATGGTGCGCTCGCGCAGCGCGCGTTCGGCGTCGCGGGTGACGGCCCCGTCGGGGCTCGCCACGAGGATGACGATGCCGGTGGCCACACCGGTGAGCGGGTGGTGGATGGACACCTCCGAGGTGTCGCGGTGCGTGACGGTGGACAGGTCGAACATGTGCGGACTCCTGAACTGCGAGGGATGAGCGCGCACGTGCAGGCCGCGCCGAGGGATGGCTACGGGTTGCTGCGCTGGTAGATGAAGCAGGTGCCGGAGACGGGGTCCCGCAGCGCCGTGAAGGGCATCGTGAGGATGACGGGCCCGTTCTTGGGGTTGTCCAGGTCGGCGCCCGTGTACTTGATGCGCGGCATGTACAAGCGGTGGAAGTCGGTGCCGTTGATGTCCTTCAGCACCACCTCGAGCGAGGACTCCTCCTCGTCGACGAAGCGCCGCACCATCGTCCCGTCCTTGAAGTAGAGCGTCATCGAGCCGCTCGCGGTGATTCCGCCCTCGTGGACCTCCGAAGGCGACACCTCGCCGATGGTGCCCTGCGTCGTGCGGCCGTTGGCGAAGTCGATGTCGACGCCCGTCACGCTGGCGAGCACCTGTCCAGACTCGCGAAGGGCACCCGTGAAGGAGTCGAAGGGAGCCCCCGTTCCGGCTGGAGTGAGGGACGTGGCATGGGAGGCGGTGGCCACCACCATGTCCTTGCCGAGCAACGTCACACTCCCGGTGACGATGTCGCTCGGCTTCACGCTGAGCTTGAGCGACTCCGCCGCGCAGCCCCGGTACAGCAGGTACTGGTTGATGTCCGTGAAGGCGCGCTCGACGCTGAACGTCTTCAGCACCGTGCCTGCCTTGAGGCGCCGGCCTACCAGGGCCACGGAGCGTCCGGCGGCCGCGACGTCGTCCACCAGCGTCTTGTCCACGGTGAGCGCCAGCGCGGTGACGGCCGTCACCTTCGCCCGGCCATTGTTCCCCGCGGTGGCGAAGCCCAGGGCCTGCACCTCGTCACCCGGCAGGAAGCCATCGGCGAGGAAGCTGCCCGTGGCGCGGACGAAGGTGTCGTCGTCCGCGTCCGCCGCCAGCGACACCGTGCCGGTCGTCACCGACTCCCACGTGCCGGACAGGACGCCGGCGAGCAGTTCGTCAAAGGTGCCCCGGGAGAGCTCGAAGCTGATGTCGCCGCCCACGCTGCGCATGCCGTGGCGGACGTCCGCCGGCTGCCTGTCGGCCCGAATCTCGTTCGACTCGAGCGTCTCCTTCTTGAAGTTGAGCGACGTGCCCGTGAAGCGCAGCTCCTGGAAGGTGGTGCTACTGGGGACGCCGTAGTCCGTTTCCGCCACCAGGCGGATGCCGGTTCGCTGCCCTGAGGCCGAAGAAGCCATTGCGTGTACCTCCTGCCGCGCGAGGCGGCTCAATCCACCGTATGCACCCACCAGAGGACGGAGACCGGCGTGTGCCACCAGCCCTCGTCCCGCATGCCCGGCCCGCGCGAGACGGACTCAACGCGGACGGCGGTGTCGCCGCGTGACAGCGAAGTGCCCCGCTTGAAGCCGTCACACAGCGCCTGGGCGGCCTGCAGCGACGCGCCCGCGCCATTGCCCAACGGGAAGAAGAGCGACACCTGGAGGATGCCCGGGTGGAGGGTGAGGCCATTCACCCCCGCGCTCGCGGCGGACGTCTTCGCCGGCAGGTGGTCCATCCGGGCCCATGGCGTGCCCTGCGTCGGCGTGAAGGCGACGTTGGGGAAGGCGAGGTTGGACTCGCCCAGCACCGGCCGCAGCACCTGAAGGACATGCGCCTCCAGAGCCGCGTTGGTGTCCAGGAGGACGGTGCTCACGTGCCGCCGCCC
>NZ_JABUMQ010000461.1:0-6846 GCF_013336645.1 Myxococcus sp. CA039A
CGAGCCCCCCGAGCGCCGGCCACCACATCCAATGCACGGGCAGCTTCTCGAACGCATCCTCGATGGCGTACACGGCGCGGGTGGCCAGCGTGGACGCCAGGCCCACCACCGCGCCCAGCACGATGTAGAACGCCAGCGCCGCGCCGCCCGGCAGCGCCAGCTCCGGCATCGCGAAGGCAGGAGCGCTCCCCTCGAAGGCCAGCCGCACACCGGTGGCCGTGGCCGTGGCCAGCGCCACCGGGATGACCGAGCGCGGGCGGTACTCGAACAACAACAACTCCACCGCCAGCAGCACCGCGGAGACAGGCGCGCCGAAGGTCGCCGCCATGCCCGCCGCCGCGCCCGCGGCCAGGAGCGCCTTGCGTTCATCCGCCGTGACGCGCAGCACCTGCCCCAGCAAGGAGCCCAGCGCGCCCCCCGTGGCGATGATGGGCCCCTCCGCGCCAAACGGTCCTCCCGTGCCGATGGCCACCGCCGCCGACAGCGGCTTGAGGAACGTCATCCGAGGCGGAATCCGGCTCTGGTTGTAGAGCACCTGCTCCATCGCCTCGGGGATGCCGTGGCCCCGGATGGCCCGTGAGCCATAACGCGCCATCACCCCGACGATGAGCGAGCCCACCACCGGCACCACGATGACCCACGCGCCCAGCGAGTGATTCACCGGGGAGACCTCCGCGGTGGAGAACCGGCCGAAGAAGGCGATGTTCGTGAAGAGGTGGATGAGCGCGCCCAGCCCCTGGGCCACCAGTCCCGCCGCCACGGCCAACACCACCGCGAGGGCGCTGATGAAGACCACCCTCCGGTCCACCACGTCCACCGTCGCGGGCGCGCGCATGCCCGCGAGCGTGGGGCCCATGGACGGCGCCACCGGCAGCCTCGCGCGAGCCTCCTCGCCCTGCCCCGCCTCCACTCGACTCGCTTCAGGCCGCTCCATGAGACTTCTCCTTCTTGTTCTTGCGGGGCGTCGTCTTCTTCATCGCGCGGGCCCGGCCAGGCGCGGGCTCGTCCTCGAAGAAGAGCGGCGCCTCGTTTCCCTCCAGCCCCAGCTCTCTCACCAGGGCGGACAGCCCCTGGGCCAGCCCTTCGCGCGCGCCAGGCTCCAGCCGTCGAAGCCCGGTGATGAGCCGGGCCTGCGCCATCGCGGGTGTCTCGCGCAGCAAGGCGCGCCCCAAGGGTGAGAGCGCCACCTCCACCCGGCGACCGTCTTCCGCCGAGGGGCGCCGCGTGGCCAGTCCTCGCTCCAGCAGCCGCGCCACCACCACCGATACGCTGCTCTGGTGCGTGAGCGTCCGCTCGGCCAGGGCGTTGATGGAGCAGGGCCCCGCCTCCGCGAGCTGCTGGAGCACGAAGAGCTGCGCTCCGCTGATGCCCACCA
Source organism: Myxococcus sp. CA039A (assembly GCF_013336645.1). Classification (NCBI taxonomy): domain Bacteria; kingdom Pseudomonadati; phylum Myxococcota; class Myxococcia; order Myxococcales; family Myxococcaceae; genus Myxococcus; species Myxococcus sp. CA039A. Next base: position 1,376 of record NZ_JABUMQ010000461.1, read on the forward strand.
GTCGCTCTGAGGCCCTCGCGGAGACCCTCAGCAGCCGCACGATTCGGCGGATGCCGTCCATCACCTCGCGCACGTCTTCGCCGCTGGTCCGACTTATATGGGAGCCCATTGAATTGAGCGGAACGTACGGTCCACGGCTCGCGTCCGCAATGAGAAAGGCGGGTGGACGCGCACCGGCCGACCTGGCTGCCGGAGGGTCGCCTCCTCCCGGACGAGACGAAGCTCCGGGCAGGTCGCGAATGACCGCGTGAAACATCTGTCGACAGTTCACCAACTTGGGCGACGCACGAGTCGACGCGGTGAAGCGACACGCTAGACACGGGGCCCCTTTCACAGGAGCTCCCGGCTTGAGTCCTTCCAGACGTCCCGGCGCACCAGGTGGCGCCGGGTACATCCCGCCCTGCATCCTCGCCGTCCTGCTGCTCTCCACGCCGTCCTCCGCCGAGCCGTCCCCAGGCGTGCGCACCAACACCGCGCGACTGATGGGAACGGACGCGGCCGAGGTCATCGACGCGCCGGTGCTGGGACTCCAGCGCGGCGCGCTGCCGCTCTTCGCGGGGCTGGTGGTGGACACCTCCGTCTTCGCGGACGTGATGCTCGCGCCCAACGTGGGGTTGCGCTGGGCGGTGGCGGCGGGTCCGCACCGCGTGGTGCTGGGCGCGCGCTACACGCACTTCATCGGTGGCTCCGTCTACTCGGACATCGTCGAGTCGGAGACGCCCTCCCTCCAGCGCTTCGAGCCGGAGTTGAGCGGCCCCTCCGTCTACGGCGTCTATGGCCTGGTGCTCGGTCCGCTGCTCGTGCAGGGCGAGGCCCGCTACGCGCGCTACACCTCCGACTACCTCTCCTTCACGGGCGGGGCCGCCCTCAACTTCGCGGGCCCCTGGTCCGTGGTGGGCGAGGCCGGCGTGCGCGTGAAGGGCGGCGCGACCTTCCGTGCCGCCGCGGGCATCCGCTACGGCGGAGAGAATCTCGGCTTCGGGCTCGGCGCCACCTATGTGGACCTGAGCGACCCGGCCGTTCCGGGCGAGGAACTGCCCGTCCTTCCCGTCCTCGACCTCTCCTGGACCTTCCGATGATGACCCGCGCCCTGCTGGCTTCGTGCTTCCTGTTCCTGTCCGGCTGCTCGGCGGAAATCGCCATCGCGACAGAGCTCTTCGACGTGAGGGTGCCCGTCACCTCCGTCCTCCAACCCGTCTACGCGGAGGTGGCGTTGGACCTGCCCGAGGAGTCGGTGAACACCGAGGACCTGGACCTGGTGGTGGAGCAGGTCGCCGCCACGCTCGAGGTCGTCAATCCGTCCTCGTCGCTGACGCTGCGCACGGCCATGCGCCTGTCCTTCACCGGGCAGGCCACGCCGGAGGACCCGGTCTTCTACACGGACCTGAACCGACCGGCGTACTACGCCCAGGCGGCGGAGGTCCTCCCCTCGCGCAACTTCGCCCCCACCACCCGCACGGCGGTGCGCATCGACAGTCCCGCGCTGAAGGACGCCGTGGGACGCAGGCGCGTCTGGTTCATCGTCAGCAACACCGTGGTGCGCGGGGACCTCGGCACGCCGCAGCTCCCCGTGGAAATCCTCCTCGAGGACATCGTCTTCCAGGCCGTGCTCACCAAGCCCTTCCCGGGACTGGGCGGCGCGCTGGAGGTCGGAGGACTCTAGGAGGAACCCCGAACCACCCCGCGTGGACGTCGACACTTCCCTGAGATGGAAGCGCCCTGCCCTCGCCTCATCCCCTGGGACGAGGCGGGCGTCGTGCCGCGCACCTCGCTCGCCCGGTGAGCGCGGCACCCACGATGCACAGCGAGCCCCCCACGAGCGTTTGGCATGGGGGGATGGATGCACGGAAGAAGCTGGAAGCGAGGGTGGCGGGAAGCAGGCGCATTGGCGGTCCTGGCCCTGCTCCCCCACTGCGGAGGCAATACCTCGTCCCCGGACAGGGAGCCGCTGGAGCAACACGGCGACCCCGCCGCGGGAGCAAACACCTTCATCGCCATCGCGGACGCACAGGTCGACTCCTCGCGGCCGTCGACGAACCTGGGCGCGGAGGAGCAGCTCTGCGTGGACCGGACGCCCATCGAGTACCGGACCTTCCTCCGCTTCCAGGTGAAGGGCCTGCAAGGCCGGGTGAAGCGCGCCACCGTGCGCCTGTTCGTCACGAATGGCTCGACGGACGGCCCTGTCGTCCACCGCATCGACCCTCAATGGAAGGAGGACGTCGTCACCTTCGACCACCAGCCCTCGCTTCTGGGCCCGGCCCTGTTCACCGCGGGGGCGCTGCGCTCCGGAAGCTGGGCGGAGCTGGACGTGACGCGCGCGGTGACGGGCAACGGCGTCGTGAACCTCGGGCTCTACTCGTCGGGTGCCGACGGCGCGGACTTCAGCTCGCGCGAGGACCGCGACCCGGCCCTGCATCCACGCATCGTGGTGGAGATGGAGCCTGTCCCTCCGACGAATCCAGTGCCCGCCCCCGACTGGGTGCTTCACCGGGGCGGCCCGGGAGACGAGCACGTCCAGGTGATGGCGACCGCGGAGAACGGCCTCGACTTCCTCGTGGCGGGCTCCTTCACCGGCAGCGGTGACTTCGGCGGCGACGTCTTCCAGGGAGAGCGCGGCCTCGTCGTGGCGCGCTATGGCGCGGACGGCGCGCATCGCTGGTCCCACGCGTATGCCGTGGGCGCGAAGGTGGAAGCAACGGGGCTCGCCGTCTCGGCCTCGGGTGAGGCGTGGCTGGTGGGTGCCTATCAAGGCGCTCCAGATTTGGGCACGGGCGCGCTGCCGTTCATCGAGGAATCGCCCACGACCTCCGGCTTCTTCCTCCTCAAGCTGTCACCCGAAGGAGAGCCCCTCTGGTCCCGAGGCGTTCGCGCGGAACATCCCGCTCCGTCCTCGGGCATCACCCGCACGGGGCTGGTTCGCGCGCAGGCAGTGGTCATCGACTCGCAAGGCAGCGTCGTCGTCACCGGCCACTTCCAGGGGGAGATGAGCCTGGGCCGAGGCAGGCTCTACGCGGACCCGGGCAACAGGACGCGAGATGACCACGTGCCCGCGCTCTTCCTCGCGAAGTTCCACGCGGATGGCGCGAACGCCTGGTCCCTCGCGTTTCCCGGTGGCGACTCGGGCACACGCGCGGAGGCGCTCGCCACGGATGGCGCGGGCTTCATCTACGTGGGCGGCGACACCGACTCGCAGGTGCTGGGGGCCACGGGGGTCCGAACGCCCTTCCTCGGAAAGCTCTCCGCCAACGGCACGCCCCAGTGGTTCCGTGCGCTCAATGGCGCACGGGGCAGCATCCGCGCGCTCGCGCCATTCGCCCAGGGAGACGTGGCCTTCGTCGGCGACATCAACGGCAGGTTCTCCTTCGGCGGGAAGGACATCGACGCGAGCGAGGACGTGCTGCTCGGCACCCTGCATGCGACGGCCGCGGACGGCTGGGTGCATGTCCTGGGCGGAAGGAGCGCGGGGCAGGCCCATGCCCTGGGAGTGAGCGCGGAGCGTGAGTTCATCATCGGAGGCTGGACGCGGGATGGGCGGCTCGACCTGGGAGGCGGTGCGCTCGGTAAGGCGTCCATCCCCCAGGGTGACGTCCTCCACTTCGTGGCGCGCTATGACGCCAGGGGTGCGCACCTCGACTCGCGGGCACTGGGCATCACCGGCCCGGGCAACGCGGCGCTCCAGGTGACGTCCGCTGGACAGGCCCGGCTCTGCGTCCCGTTCAATGACGCCCTGTCACCGGATGGAGCGACCTACGCTTCACGAGGCGCGGGAGACCTGCTGTTCCTTCAGCTCACGCCCGAATGAGCCGAGCACGGCGCGGAAGGGACGAGCCTCAGGCGTCATCGTCCGCGCCCTCATCCTCTCCACCACTGTCCGCGGCGGGTGTCCGACCCAGCAACCGGTCGATGTCCGCGCGGGCGGTGGTCGCCTCAGCGCCGCTGATTCGCCCCACGGACGAGAGCTGGTCGACAATCCAGTGAGAGCGCTTCCACAGCGCCCGAGAGCCCGACGACGGCGAGCGCTTGCGGGGCGCCGGCAGCATCGCGGCGAGGATGGCGCCCTGGGCCACGGAGAGCTGCGCGGCGGACACGCCGAAGTGCTCTCGCGCACCGGCTTCGATGCCGTAGACGCCGTTCCCCCACTCCACGACGTTGAGGTACAGCGCGAGGATGCGCTTCTTCGTGAGCGCTTCCTCCAGGCGATGGGCCAGCACCAGCTCCTTCGCCTTGCGGAACAGGCTCCGGTCCGTGGACAGCCAGAGGTTCTTCGCCAGTTGCTGGGTGATGGTGGACGCGCCGCGACCGAGCTGACGCTTCGCCCAGGCCTCCTCCAGCGCCTTGCGCACCTCCGTCGTGTCCAGTCCCTCGTGTCCGTAGAAGCCCGCGTCCTCGGACACCAGGACCGCGGCTATCGCGTGCTTCGAGATGGACGTCAGCGACACCCACTGATGGCGGCGGCGGACCTTCTTCCCCGCCTCCCGAGCCTCCTCGGCGCGCCGGTCCATCAGGGCCGTCGACTTCGGGTTCTCCCGCACCAGCGGTTCCGCCTCGGGGAGCGTGACGTACTCGTACACCCCGAAGCCCAGCAGCAACACCGTCACCCCGAGCAGGGCCTTGAGCCGCCAGGACTTGCGGCCCGGTGTCGGCGCGGGGCGAGCGACGGTGTGCGCCGGCGGAACGACAGCCACCAGCGATTCAGGCCTGGGGCCTTCCGTCACCGCCTCGGTGTGCTCCGAGGGCCCAGGCCCTTCCGGTCGTCCATCGGTGGTCGACATCAGCGCCGTGCATACCGCCTCCGGCCTCCGACGTCACGCCCCCGACGGAGCCACGAGCGCGCGCGGCCTTCAGCGGCGAGCGCGCGACACGGAGACGGGCTCCACCTTCCAGCGCTCATCGACGGAGGCGAAGCCGGCCACCAGCTCACCGGCCAGGTAGCCTCGGTTGCGCTTGTCGCGGCGGCGGAGCCAGTCATTGAGGACGCGGCCCTTCTCGTCCTTCCTCGCCTCGGGGCGCGCCAGGTTGAAGCGGCTGCGCTTCACCCCACCGCCCGCGCGGTGGACGAACGTCACGGTGCCGTCGGTGCTCACCCGCTCGACGATGCCGATGTGCGTGAGGCCGTCGTTGAGCCGCCCATCCTTGTTGCGGTCGATGGTCTCCCGGAAGAACACCAGGTCCCCGGCGTTCGGCGCCTCGCGCAGCGCGCCCAGGGTGCCCGCCTTCCGGTAGATGGCTTTCACCCCGTTCTCACCAGGCAGGGTCAGCTCCGGCATCAGGCTGAGTCCGGGCTTGCGGTACGCCAGCTGCGTCAGGCCCGAGCAGTCGTCGTTCACCGCCGTGCTCACCGTCGACAGCGAGCCCAGCCCCACCCACGCCTTCGCGCGCCAGAGGGCCCGGTCGGACAGGGTGACCTTGGCGGCCCGCTTCGGCGGAGTGCGCCTCGCGGCCTCGGCCGTCCCGCCCCACAACACCAACCC
>NZ_JABUMQ010000462.1:0-6820 GCF_013336645.1 Myxococcus sp. CA039A
GCGGGGAGGCGGGGACCTGGTCGAAGTCCGCGCGCGGCAACGGCTGCGCGTTGGCGTTGGTGGAGACGCCCAGGAAGAACGGGATGCGTGTGTCGCGCAGCATCTGGGCGAAGGCCAGGTCCGTGGACTCGTCGGAGGAGCGCTCGTCCATCACCGCGTCGAACACGACGGCGCGCGCGCCCTCCGCCTCCAACTGCTCCACCACGCGGGCCCACAGGTTGCGGCTGTAGGGCCAGCTACCGAAGTTGAGCGCATAGCGCTCGTTGGCGCGGATGCCGTCCAGCGTCGACTGGTCGATGACCACCACCGACACGTGGGGAGACTTCCCGCGCCCGTCGGTGAACGTGGTGAGCGCCTGGTCGTACGCGCCGCGCTCCAGGTCGTCCAGCCAGCCGCCGCGCCACGCCAGCGCCGCCAGCGCGGTGGACAACACCGCCACGCCCAGCATCAACCGCCAGTGGTTGCGCCAGCGCAGCCGGATGATTTTCCAGGTCTCTCCCGCCACGGCCCCCTCTTGCGATGTGCGTGGGTCGTCACACTAACCCAGCACGCACTCGCGTCAGGCATCTCCCCGGCCGGAAGGACGCTGATAAAATCACGAATACATTGAATTCACATCCATGTGACGAGCGCACATGACGAGCCCACGAGTGCTCGCCCGGCGTCGGACGCACGCGCGCCCGGCTTATTCGCGCCGGTCTTCAGGCACGGGCCCAGGTGAGGGCCTTGGGCCCGTCGGGAGCGCGCGGCGCCCGTCAGAAGGACGAGCCCGGCTCCTGGAGGAAGCGCGTCTCCTCGGGCGTGGACGGCCGGCCCAGCGCATCATTGCGGTGCGGGAAGCGTCCGAAGCGCGCGATGACATCCAGGTGGCGCTTCGCGTAGTCGAGCGGTTCGTGGCTGCCGGAATGATGCAGCGTCAGCATCTCGAAGAGGGAGACCGACAGCCGCTGGTCATAGAGCTCCTCGCTGTGTTCGAAGGGCAGGTAGATGAACCAGCGCCACACGGAGGGCAGCGTGAGGTCCAGGCCCCGCGCCAGCGCGTGACGCGCCACCGAGCGCGCCATGGCATCCGTGGCGAACGCGCGCGGCGTGCCCCGGAAGATGTTGCGGGGTAGCTGGTCCAGGAGCAGCACCAGGGCCAGGCTGCTGCGGGGTTCATTCCGCCAGGCGCTCAGCTCCCCGGCCGCCGCGCGCTCGTGGGCGTCCAGGAAGCGGTCCCGGGACTCCGCGTCGAAGGCCGCGTCGCGCCGGAACCACGCGGCGCGAGGACGAATGCAGGCCGGGTTGCGAGCCGGGTCCGCCGGTTGACCGAACCAGAAGTCGAGCACTTCCTCCGCGCTCACCATGTCGTTCCTCCCCAAAGGCTCGATAGAGCGCCCACCCGCCAACAGTCAACAGGGGTGGCAGGCGATGCGGGCCATCACCACCTTGCACCGAACACTGGCGCGCATCGCGCGTGGGAGAACGTCCAATGCACACCCCGTGGGAGCCCTCGACGCGAACCGTTCCGGGGCCGGTGAAGCGCGCCGCCCTCAACCCCACGTTGCGCACCGAGTCCGTCATCGCGCTGGGCGCCTTTGGCGCGCTCACGCTGGGCGCGGCGGTCCTGGGGGCACGACACAGCTCCGCCGACACCCGCTGGTACCGACACCTGCGCAAGCCTCCCTTCCAGCCCTCGCCCAAGGCCTTCGCGCCCGTGTGGACGGCGCTCTATGCCCTCATCGCCATCTCCGGCTGGCGGGTGTGGACGGCGCCCGCGGGGCCCTCTCGCTCCCGGGCGCTGGGATGGTGGGGGGTGCAACTGGGCCTGAATGCCGCGTGGTCCTGGCTCTTCTTCGGTCGGCATCAGCCCCGACAGGCCCTGGCGGACAACGTGGCCCTGCTGGGCAGCATCGGTGCCTACATCGCCGCCACGCGCGAGGTGGACCGGCCCGCCGCGTGGCTGGTGGCGCCGTATCTGGCGTGGGTGGGCTTCGCCAACGTCCTCAATGGCGAAATCGTCCGGCGCAATCCCCAGGCGGGGGCCTGAAGCCCATCCGCTTGGAGGGCCCCGGTGGGGGCGGATGAATTCGCCCGGAAATTCCTTCGGGAAGATGGCGAGGGGGCGGCGTTGAGTGGGGCAAGCCGCCATGGATGCCTTCGCCCTGCAAATACCCGTCGCACTCCCCCGCCGAGCACGGTCTCAGGGCTTGACGGGCACGGACAGGACGGTCCAGCCTGCACCCCACGTGGAAAGCAGGCCCCTCTCAACGCCGACCCTGGACAGCCGCTGGTTCGCGGCCTTCGCCCGGGAGCACGAGGCGGCGTTGCACGCCACGGCGCTCCGACTGTGCGGAAACGCGACGGACGCCAGGGACCTGGTCCAGGACACCTTCGAGCGCGGGCTGCGCAACCTGGCCCGCTACCGCCCCGGCACGGACGGGCGCGCGTGGCTCTTCACCATCCTCCATCACCTCTTCATCGACCGGTGTCGTTCCCGGACGCGTGAGCGCCGCTCGGATGTGTCGGCGGAGGAGCTGGAGGAGCGCATCGCCGCGCCGGAGCCCGAGGCCGCGCCCGCGTGGGCCGCCATTGGCCCCGAGCAATTGCGCGAGGCCCTGGAGCGCATCCCCGAGGAGTTCTCCACGGTGTACCGCCTCCATGCGTTGGAGGGGCGCCCCTACCAGGAAATCGCGGAGCGCCTGGGGATTCCCAAGGCCACCGTGGGCACGCGCCTCATCCGCGCGCGCCGCAAGCTGAAGGAGCTGTTGATGCCCGGTGGCACCGGCAAGGCGGAGACGCCATGAGCGCTCCGGAGCCCATGGACATCCACGACCAGGTGCATGCCTTCGCGGACGGCGAGCTGTCCGTGGAAGAGGCCGATGCGTTCCGCGAGCACCTGGGCACGTGCGAGACGTGTCAGGCGGACCTGGACGACATCCTCCAGCTCCAGGCGCTCGGGGGGCAGCTGGCGCAAGTGGACGCGAAGGCGGCCGTGAGTGGAGCCGTGGCGCCTGCGTCCCGTGTGGAGGCCGCGCCCGTGAGGGCCTTCCGTCCCGCGTGGAGCCGCCGTCGCAACTGGGTGGCCGCCGCCGCGCTGTCCGGCTCGCTGGCCGCCGTCTTCGCGGTGGTGGTGCTGCGCACCCGGAACACGGGGAGCGATGAGACGCAGTTACTCGCCCTGGCGCCCACGCGCTCGCTGGAGGCTCGGCTGAGCTGGGCGGGCGCGAGCGCGCATCGACCCTATGGCGTGCTGCGCTCCGGTGATGAGCGCCCCCGGGAGCTGGTGCCCCTCCAGATGTTGGCGAAGCTGGAGGCCCAAGGCGACCTGCAGGGCCTGGCGGTGGGACACCTGCTGCGCGGCGAGCGCGAGCAGGCGGCGGACTACCTGCAACGCGCGTCCTCGTCACCGGACGTGGACAGCGACAGGGCGGTGGTGGCGCTGACGAAGGGGGAGCTGGAGTCGGCCCTCATCCTCCTGGACGGCGTCCTGGAGAAGCACCCCCAGCACGCGCAGGCGCTGTGGAACCGCGCGCTGGTGCTGCACGAGCTGGGGCTGGACGCGCTGGCGGCGGAGGCCTTCGACGCGGTGGCGCTGCTCGGTGAGGTGGGCTGGGCGCAGGAGGCGAAGGAGCGCGCGGCGGTGCTGCGGCGTCAGCTCGACGGGCGACGGGGCGCGTGGGAGTCCGCGCAGCAGGCCGGCCGGGTGCTGGCCTTGGAAGGCACGCCCTTCCCCGACGAGGTGGCGCGCGCGGTGCCGGGCACGGCGCGCAACTGGTTCAACATCGCGGTGTGGACGGCCCCGTCCGCCGAGCACGTGAAGGCCCTGCTGCCGCTCGCGCGGGTGCTGGATGCGCACTACGGCGGAGAGACGATGGCGCGCTACGCCGAGCGCGTGGCCACCCTCGACTTCCAGCGCCGCGCGCCGCTGGCCGCCCGGTTCCGCGACGTGCTGTTGGGGAAGTTCGATGGCGCGAAGCTGGCGCCGCTCGCGAAGGAGTTCGCCGGGTCCGCGCACCAGGACATCCTCCTGGGGTTGCTGCCCCTGGCGGGTGGCTTGCCGGCGCACCTGGACGTGTATGAGCAGGCGGCGAAGTCGCTCGGCGACGCGTGGCTGACGCTCAACGTGGAGCGCGAGCGCGCCCTGGCCGAGTATGCCCGGGGCGACCTGGCCGGCGCCGAGGCTCGGCTCCTGCGCGCGGTGTCGGCGTGCGCGAGCGCGAAGGCGGACTACCGCTGCGGCCAGCTGGAGCACCTGCTGGCGCACATCTACAAGGACGAGCACCGACTGGTGGAGTCGCGCGAGCACGCCCTGGCGGGCCTCCAGTGGGCGCGCCAGTCGCAGGAGTGGAAGCTCCAGGCGGACCTGCTGCTGGTGCTGGGCGACCTGGCGCGCTTCCGCAACGCCTTCGCCCTGACGCGTGCCTATCTGGGCGAGCAGGCCCTGCGTGACAGGAGCTGTTCCGCCCGGCGACATGTCCACGAGAGCCTGGCGTCCCTGCATGTCTTCGCGCTCCAGCCGAAAGCCGCGCGCGAGGAACTCCAGAAGGCGCCGAGCTGCGACGTGCCGTTCTTCCTCAACGGCGGCCTCGTGCTGGCGGACCTCGCTCGCCTGGACCCGAAGCCCGGGGACGTGGAGCAGGTGCGCGAGGGTCTGAAGAAGCTGGACGCCGCGGGCTGGCTGCGTCCGGGTGAGAAGGTCATCGCCACGCACATCGAGGGGCGCGCCGTCATCGGCTCGGACCGCGAGGCGGGCCGCGCGCTCCTGCGAAAAGCCATCGACGACGGCGCGCGCCTGGGCTCGCAGGACCCGGTGGCCGCCAAGGCCCGCGCCTACAGCTATTCGTCCCTCATCCTGGATGCGGGCTCCACCGGCGACTGGGCGGGCGCGCTGACCCTCTTCGCGGAAGAGACGGGCGTCGCCGCTCCCACCCGCTGCGCGCTGGGCGTGGAGGTGCATGACGAGCGCACCCTCGTCGCCGCGCGAGGCCCCGCGGGCGAGTTGCTCGGTCATCAGGATGCGAGCCGCCGCTCGCCCGACTTCGACGTCGCAGCGCTGGTGCCTCCGGCGATGGCCTCCGCGCTGAAGTCCTGCGAGCACGTGCATGTGTTCGCGCGTTATCCGGTCCATGGTCAGGCGGGCCTGCTGCCGCCGGAGCTCGCCTGGAGCTACGACACGGGCCGGAAGCCCACGGCGCCTGGTGTGTCCGCGCCGCGCCCGCTGGTGGTCTACGACGTGGATGCCCCCGCCTCGCTGCGCCTGCCCCGGCTGCGCAGCTGGGAGCTGTCGGGGGGGCCGTCTGCGCGCCGAGTGGAGCTGACGGGCGCGGCCGCCACGCCGTCGCGCCTGCTGGCCGAGCTGGCCGAGGCCACCGAGGTGGAGATTCACGCGCACGGCCTGGTGAACCTGGGCGTGTCGGATGCATCGCTGCTGGTGATGGCGCCCGAGGCCGGTGGCCGCTACGCGCTCACCGCGGGCGAGGTGCGCAAGCAGAAGCTCAAGGGCGCGCCGGTGGTGTTGCTTGGCGCCTGCCAGGCCGCGAGGACGGCGCCGTACCTCCACGCGCCGTGGAGCCTCCCGGTGGCCTTCGCGGAGGCGGGCGCGCGCGCCGTCATCGCCTCACCCATCGACATCCCGGACGCCGAAGCCGGGCCCTTCTTCGCGCGGGTCATGGAGCGAATCCGCGCCGGCGCCAGCGCCGCCACCGCGCTCAGGGATGAACGCCTGCGCGAGCTGTCCGCGCGGCCCGACAGCTGGGTGAAGACAGTCGTCGTCTTCGAATAGCCCGGCCTCACCGCTTCACTTCACCACCGCCACACCAACACAGGCGACCTCGGCTCCCCAGGGCCGTGGACGCTCGACGTGTCACTTCACACCGAGGAACACACCATGAAGAATCTCCGCTCCGCGCTGCTCTGCATCCTCTCGCTGTCCACCGCCGCCTGCGGTGGCGACCCCTCCGACGTGTCGGCCTCCGAGGACCTCGCGGCCCTGGGCTCCACCGAGCAGCACGCGCTCCCCGTGCCTCCGCCGCTGTCCAACTACTGCCCGGGCACCATTCCCGGGACGCCGTACGCCATCCCCACCGCGCCCACGCCCCTGTCGAGCATCCCCACCGGCACGCCGCTGTATCCCCACAGCCCCTACCTGCTCAGCGCGCACACCGTCATCGTCACGGACCCGAGCAACTCGGGCGCCTTCTACGCGTTCGGTTTCGACGTGCGCGCCCACCGCATCATCTTCTGGGTGTCCGGCACCAATTCTGAGATTCGCCGGTTCAACACCCAGCTCGCCACGGACCTCACCGTGCAGGAGACGTCCACCGGCGTGGACATGGGCTTCACCTGGGGCACCAGCGGCCAGATTGGTGGCCCCCTCATCCCCCTGCCCGGTGTCCACGAGGGCGCGTGGAAGGTCGCGTACAACAACTGGTACCACCTCGACGCGTACCTGGTCAGCCCGCCCACGGGCCCTCTCGGCCTGGCTCAGTGACGCAGCTTCGAGGCGGGAGGCGGATTGAAGGCCAGCACGCCCGCGATGTAGCGCGCCTGCACCTCCGTGGTGCAGCGGACCTCCTGGATGCGCCCGCCCACCTTCACCCGCACGAGCCAACCGTCATTGTCGCGAGTCCAAGCAGCCGTTTCCGTCGTCATGTGCCTGCTCCTCTCGGGTTCATCCTCTGGCTCTCGGTAGAGCAGCCCGCGTGCCAGCGCCTGGGACCCGCGAATCCAGGCGATTGGCGCCCTGGGATGCGAAGGGATGGACAGGCGGGCCTGTAGTTCTTTCGGATGCGAGGGTGGCGGAGCTTCAGTGAACGTGCCGGTCCGGCTGGGTGGCGGG
>NZ_JABUMQ010000463.1:0-6816 GCF_013336645.1 Myxococcus sp. CA039A
GCCCCACGCCGCCCCTCCCCGGCACCTCGAGGCCCCTGACCACGATGCCCCCAGGTGGAGCCTCTGCGGGAGGCCCTGTTGTCACGGCCTCCTCCGGCGGCTCGGCGCCCGCACCGCGCACCGCCTCGCCCTCCACGGTGAGCCCGGGCTACGAGCCGCTCGCCGCACCCGCCACGGAAGCCTCGTCGCCGGACGACGAGGAGCTGCCGATGCTCGACCTGCTGCCCCAGGAGGCGGAGGAGCCCGACTCCTCGGAGTCCGGAGCCCATGACGGCGAGGCTCCGGAAGAGGACACGGAGGACGTGCCTGAAGTCGCGCTGGGCAACTTCCGCCAGCTCTTCGAGACGCGGTTGCATCCGCAAACGGAGGATCAACGCGTGGCGCTGGCTCGCGCGTGTGAGGACCCGGAGCTGTCCGCGCTGTGCTTCGACCCGCTGCCTTCCGTCGTCAAGGCGGTGCTGGAGAACTCTCGTGTGGGGCTCGCGCATGCGCGGCTCATCGCGCGCAACCACCGCAACCCCGTGGGACTGGAGGCGCTCTGTGGCCGCGCGGCCTTCACGGGGGACACGGGCGTGCGCCGGTGGCTGGTGCGCAATCCGCAGCTGCCCTCGGGACTCTTCCGGCGCCTGTGGAGCTCGCGGCGACTGATGGAGCTGTACAAGGTGACCATCGACCGCGACGTACCAGAGGGAACGCGGCGCTCTTCACGCGAGGTCCTCCGTCAACGCTTCACCACCGGCCCCGCCGAGGAGAAGGTGGAGCTCATCCTCAACACGGAAGGCCGAGCACTCGCGTCGCTCATCGGCATGTCCGTGGACGGCAAGACGGCGTCTCTCTTGTGCGGGCGCACGTATCGCTCACCGATGCTCATCCAGAACATCGCCCGCTGGAGCGCGGCGCCACCGCCCCTCATCGCGCACCTGTTGAAACAGGAGGCGGTGCGCCGCCAGCCTCAGTTGCGCATGTTGCTCACGCGCCACCCCAATGCTCCGGCGGACGTGAAGCGCGGCGGCGGCTGAACCTCACGGCCTGCGCGCGGTGAGGATGGGCTGGTGGAAGCCGGTCTCCTCGGGCGAGTACCAGCGCGTATCCATCAGCCCCGCCCGGGTCAGCGCGCGCTCCACCTCCACGCGCTGGAGGGCCCGGTAGACGCCGGTGTGCTCCGTCGCCTGCCAGCCCGCGCCCTCGGGACGGAGGATGAACTGGTGCACCTTGTACGTGCGGCCGTCGGCGGCCCAGTCCCAGACCTGAAACAGAATCCGGCGCCCCTCGGGTGCATCCAGCACGCGCTCCGAGGTGAAGCGCGGCTGCTGCGCCATCAACAAGTCGTAGTCGCGCACGCTCAGCGCCAGCATGCCGCCCGGTTTCAGCTTGGAGGCCATCGCGTGCGCCGCGGCATCCAGGTCCTCGTCGGTGAGCAGGTGCGGCACGGCGTTGTCGAAGGCGAGCACCAGGTGGAAGGTGCCTGACACCTGCGTGTCCAGATGCCGCATGTCCGCGACGCCCGTGGTCAGCGTGATGCCCATGGCGCGCGCTTCGCGCTCGGCGCGAGCCACGGCTGCGGGGCTCAAGTCCGTGGCATGGACGACGTAGCCTCGGCCCGCGAGCCCCAGGGCCTGGGTGCCGATGCCGCACGCGCAGTCCAGCACGCGCCGAGGGGGAGGCTCGCCACAGCGGCGCAGCAGCGCATCCAGCGCGGCGCCCTGCCGCTCCACCGACTGCGCCCAGTTGACGAAGAGCAGGTGGTACTCCTCCGCCAGCCCCTCGTAGAACCCGAGCACGGAGTCACTCATGCGCACGGGCTCCGTGAGCACAAGTCCCGTCTTGGAGTGAGTCGCTCCGGAGGTCTCATGTCCCGAACGACCGTCCCTCCACGGCCTCGATGGCGGCGCGCAGGTGCGCGGGCACGGGCACGGTGTCGTTGGTGACGTAGTTCAGGGTGACGATGACGGCGGTGCCCTTCGTGTAGAGCACACCGTCCTCCTCGCCGAACACGGCGTGCTCCAGCGTGACGGACGTCGTGCCGATGCGGGAGACGCGAGCGCAGGCCACGAGGCGCGCCGGGAAGACGACGGGGCGCACGTATTCTGCCTGGGTGGCCTTGAGGATGGGGCCCACGCCGCCCGGGGCCCGGGTCTCTCCCGTGCCCGACGGGCCCGTCATTCCGATGCGCACGAGGTAGGAGATGCGGGCGGACTCGAACCACGTGAAGGTCCGAGCATTGTTGGCGTGGCCGAACGCGTCCATCTCACTCCAGTGCAGGGTGAAGGGGACGGCAACGGGGAAGTCCTGGGAGGTGAGGTCCGCCATGTCGGGCAGGGTGCCCCAGTCGAGGCCATGAGGGAACGAAGAACACCGCCTGCCTGCCCTCCAGTCAGGGGCCGTGGCCGTGATAATCCAGCGACACGATGAGTCCACGACTCCAGATCTCCGCGCTGGCCCTCATGGGGCTCGGTATCGCCACTCCAACCTGGGCCGGCGAGCCCGCGCCCCAGACATCGCCCGGTGTGAGCTCGCCCCGTCCGACTGTCGACACATCGCGAGCCACCGCCGCGCCAGGCGCGAAGCCCACGCCACCCGCCGACACGCGAAGCGCTCACGCCTCGAGCCCCACCGCCGCGCCGGGCGCGAAGCCCGTGCGACACCGCGTCACCACCGCCGAGGCCCCGCGTCACATCATCGCGGGAGGCAAGGGCCGCGCGACGCTGTTCCTCAACGAGGGCACGGGCGCCACCGCCGCCTCGCTGACGCTGCTGGAGCTCCAGCCCGGAGGCGAGGTCCCCGAACACACGCACGACACGAGCGTCGAGATTCTCTACATCGAGGAAGGCGCCGCGGACATGACGGTGTCGGGGCAGACGATGCGCGTGAGCAAGGGCGACGCGGTCTACATCCCCGTGGGAGCGAAGCACTCGGCACGCGTCGTCTCTCCGGGCGCGCCCTTCAAGGCCGTGCAGGTCTACGCCGGCCCCGGCCCCGAGCAGCGCTTCACCCAGGGCCCGAGGGAGAACATCCCCCATGGCAAGTGAGCGGGACGGGGCGGCGGCGCGCAAGGACGGCGAGGCACCCGCGACACAGTCCGCGAAGGTGACGACGGGTGAGCGTCCTCACCTGGTGGAGTCGAGAAACGAAGCCGCGCTCATCTCCGACAGCGGCACGGCGACGAAGCCTCGGCGGCACGCGGGCATGGTGCGCTGGCTGCACCCGGCCCAGCTGTTGCGCACGGGCCTGGATGCGCTCGTGGCGGCCGTGTTCGGCGCGCGCGCGGACCATCGCCTCATCGAAGCGGTGGTGCGTCCGCAGGAGCCCTACTTCGACTACTCGCAGGAGACGCTGCCCGACGGCGACTTCTGGCTCGACTACGTCGCGGACACGGGAGACGGCTGGGACTCCACGTACACGGTGGCGCGACTGCTGGCCCTGCCGGAGCTGAAGCTGACCGTGCGAGGACAACCCAGGGCGGGTGAATACGACACGAAGCGTGGACGCGTGCTCGTCTCTGGCGGCGACGGCGTCTACCCCGGCGCCAGCCGTGAGACCTACGAGGAGCGGCTGATACAACCGTACGAAGCGGCCATGCGTCGCTCTGTCGCGCCCAATCCGGACCTGTTCGTCATCCCGGGCAACCACGACTGGTATGACGGCCTGTCTTCCTTCATGCGGCTGTTCTGCGCGAACCGGTGGATTGCCGGACGGCGCACGCGGCAGAGCCGCAGCTACTTCGCGCTGAAGCTGCCGCATCGCTGGTGGCTCATCGGCACGGACGTGCAGCTCAACAGCGACATCGACGTGCCGCAGGTGGAGTACTTCCGGCAGGTGGCGGAGAGCATGGGCCCGGAGGACCGCGTCATCCTCTGCAACGCGGAGCCGGCGTGGATTCTCGCGGCCACGCAGCGACGCAAGGGCAGCTACCTGGAGAACAACCTGGAGTACCTCCAGGAGAAGGTGCTCGGCCGGCGCATCAGCGTCTTCCTCGCCGGAGACCTGCACCACTACCGGCGCCACGAGGATGCCGCGGGCCGGCAGAAAATCACGGCGGGCGGAGGCGGCGCGTTCCTGCACCCCACGCACGCGCCCAAGGCGCACGTGCTGCGCGACGGGTACAAGCTGGAGAAGAGCTTCCCGGACGAGCGCACCTCGCGGAAGCTCGCGCGAAAGAATCTGTTCCTCATCCGCTACAGCCCGCTGTTCGGCTTGATGACCGGGGCGCTGTACCTGCTGCTCGCGCTGGCGGCGTACGCGGAGGTGGGCTCGCTGGGCGTGGCTCAGCTCGGCGACGTCGTGATGGCGGTGGCCAACAGCATGGTGAGCCGTCCCTGGACGATGGTGCTGGGGCTGGGCACCATCGGCGGGCTCATCGGGCTGGCCGACGCGGCGTTCGGGAAGTGGCGGTGGTTGGCGGGCACGCTGCACGGACTGGGGCACATCCTCGCGGCCTTCTTCGTGGCCTGGGGTGGGACGTACATCGCGGTGAGCGGGCTGGGCATCTGTCCGGAGCTGACGCCGGACGGGCTCAACTGCACGGCGGGCTGGGCACACCTGGCGGGCAAGTTCCTGATGTCCTCGGGGCTGACGTTCCTGGGCGGCTTCCTGGTCGGCCCCTTCGTCATGGGGCTCTACCTGTGGCTGAGCGTCAACGTCTTCGGGGCGCACTCGAACGAGGCGTTCATCTCGCTGGCGCTGCCGGACTGGAAGAACTTCCTGCGCCTGCACATCAACGAAGCGGGGCACCTCCTGGTGTACCCGGTGGGAATCGAGCGGGTGCCTCGCAAGTGGAAGCAGGTCCACGCCGGTCCCCATGCGCCCGCGTACGAGCCGGATGACGCGAAGGCCACGCCGCCCGCGCTCATCGAACCACCCCTGCGCGTCTAGGCCGTTTTCCCTGGAGGCGGACGTGCCACCTCCGAACGCGGCCGTCCCACAAGCGCACAGTGGACGAGGCTCCCCTGACGACGCACGTCGTCACTTCGCGCCCTTGAGTCGGGGCGTCGGGTTGGCACGCGAATGGCTTTGAGGTGGGGCATGCCCTCTTTCATCCAGGACCTGCGCCACGGCGCCCGCTCACTGCGTCGCAGCCCCGGCTTCACGCTGGCGACGGTGCTGGCGCTGGCGCTCGGCATCGGCGCGAACACCATGCTCTTCAGCGTGGTGAGCGCGCTCCTGCTCCGCCCGCTTCCCCTCCCTGGAGCGGACAAGCTGCTGTCGGTGTGGGGGCAGGATACGCAGCGGACGGACCGGAACACGGGCCTGTCGCGGCTCGACGCGGAGGACCTGCGGCAGAAGGTGAAGTCCTTCGACGGCTTCGTGGCCTTCGACGTCAATGGCGTCACGCTCACCGGTCCGAACCTGGAGCCCGAGCGGGTGGAGGCCGCGGCGGTGTCGGAGGACTTCTTCCGCGTGGCGGGGGTGAAGCCCCTGCTCGGTCGGGTGCTCATCGACGAGGAGTTCCTGCCCAACGGCGCACGCGCGGTGGTGATTTCGCACGGGCTGTGGAAGCGCCGCTTCGGGGCGGACCCGCGCGTCCTGGAGCGCATGGTGGAGATGGAGGGAAACGCCTACCAGGTCGTCGGGGTGATGCCGCAGGGGTTCGACTTTCCGAGGGAGGGCGCCAGCGAGCCGCTGGGGCTCTGGGCCTCGCTGGCCTCGCAGGACTTCATCCGTGACAACTGGGACAGCCGAGGCACGCACCTGCTCGTGGGCATGGCGCGGCTGGCGCCCGGAGCGACGGTGGAGCAGGCGAACGCGGAGGCTCGCTCGGTGATGGCGGCGCTGACGCAGGCGTATCCGGACTCCAACCAGCGCACGAGCGCGACGGTGATGGGCTTGCAGGCGCGGCTGTCCCAGGACACGCGCCGTCCCGCGCTGCTGCTTCTGGGTGCGGTGTCGTTGTTGCTGCTCATCGCCTGCGTCAACGTGGCGCAGTTGCTGCTGGCGCGCGCGCTGGCTCGGCAGCAGGAGTTCGCGGTGCGCACGGCGCTGGGAGCGGGTCGGCTCGCGTTGGCGCGGCAGTTGTTGGCGGAGGGCTCGTTGCTGGCCGTCACGGGCGGAGTGTTGGGATTGCTGTTGGGAACCTGGGGCACGGATGCGCTGAGCGCGCTCCTGCCCGAGTCCGTGCAGCAGGTGCAGACGGTGAGCGTGGACGGACTGGCGCTCGTGTATACGGCGGGGTTGGTGCTCGCGGTGGCGTTGTTGTGCGGGTTGGCGCCGCTGGGCACGGCGGTGAAGGCGAGCCTCGGCGGTCTGCTCCAGAGCACACGTGGCACGAGCGCCAGCAAGTCCGCGTTGCGCTGGCGCGCCGTGCTGGTGTCCACGCAGGTGGCGCTCGCGTTGGTGTTGCTGGTGGGGGCGGGGTTGTTGGTGCGCAGCGCGCAGCGACTGGCGGCGGTGGACCCGGGCTATCGGTCCGAGAACGTGACGCTGATGCGGTACAACCTCCCGGCGGCGCGCTACACGGGCGAGACGATGGCGACCTTCTACGCGCGCTTGCTGGAGCGGGTGCGCGCGCAGGCGGGCGTGGAGGCGGCGGCGCATGTGACGCCGGGCGTGGTGACGGGCGGAGGCATCAGCCTGACGATGGACATCCCGGGTCGGCCCACGGCACCGGGCGAGCAGCAGGACACGAGCTACCGGGCGATGAGCGACGGGGCCTTCGCGACGCTGGGGATTCAGCTGAAGCGGGGCCGGGACTTCACGACTCAGGACACGTTGACGTCGCCGCCGGTGGTGGTGGTGAACGAGTCCTTCGCGCGGCGCTTCTTCCCTGGGGAGGAGGTGCTCGGCAAGCGGGTCATGATTGGTTACGGCGACAAGGTGGAG
>NZ_JABUMQ010000464.1:0-6798 GCF_013336645.1 Myxococcus sp. CA039A
TAAGAGACAGGCGCACGGGACGTCCACCCCCTGTCAGTCGAGCAGGCTGCGTGCGTACTCGGAGCGCAGTCGGTCATCCCCCAGGGCCTGGGCGGCTTCGGACAACACACCCCGAATCTGCTGCGCGCGGTGCTGGAGCGCCGGGTCCGGATGCCCCGCGAAACGCAGCGGGTGGAACTCGGCGGCGAGCAGCTCGTAGGCCCGCTTGACCTCCTCGCTACCCGCCGTGCGTGCCAGCCCCAGCACGGTGAAGTAGTCCGCGTCCTGAATCTCCTCGAACTTCGCTTCCAGCCGACGGACGTCCAGCTCGGGCGGTAGCTCTCCGGAGTCATCCGCGTCCGCGGGCCGCAGGATGATGAGCCCCAGCGTCCTCGCCACCGAGAGCGCCTTCAAGGCCGAGTCCTGCGGCACACCCGCCCCCAACAACAGCGCCTCCACCGTGTGCTCACCATCCACCTGGGACAGCAGCTGCAAGTCCTTGGGAGGCAGGCCGAAGTCGTCGGGCGCGAGGTGCAGGTCACCTCGGGCGACTCGGGCGCGGAGTCCGCCAGCGGACGCCAGCAGGGACTCGGCGGTCAGCGTGTTGCGCAGGGCCTCCGCCAGCAGGAACAGCGGCGGGCGCGTGGCGGCGGCGAGCGCCACCTCGTGCGGCGCCGGCTCCTGCACCAACCGGTACAGCGTGGAGGGCTCGGCCAGGGCATCCAGGAAGACCTGCTCCGTGTAGCGCTGCACCAGAGGCACGGACTCGGACTCGCGCAGATAGCCTCGGCCTCGGAGCGCGTCGAGCAGCGCGCCGGTGGTGGCGCTGCGCACCAACCGCAGCTCGCCCTCCTGCCGCGCGTCGATGAGGCCGTCCGCGCGGGCACGGTCGATGAGCGACTCACCCGACGCGGACGAGACGGCCCCCACGAGCGAGCCATCCCGGAGCCACAACACGCGCAGCGCGTTCATCACCTTCAGCTCCAGGCGCACCTCCATGCGCGCCTCGCAGAGGCGGAGCACCAGTCGGGACAGGCCCTCCTGGGTGACACTGCCGCTGCGGGACACCGCGAGTTCGGGGCGCCCCGGTGGGGCCTCCAGGGGGAGCAGCGCCGCACGGGCGTGCGCGGCGGCCTCCTCGGCCTCGCGGTGGCCTCGTTCCTCCAGCTCCAGGCGCTCTCGCTCGGACCGGGCTCGATCCTCCGCGGAGTCCGCTTCCAATCGAGCCTTCTCCGCGTGCAGTGCCTCCAAGGACTGGCGCGCTTCCTCGCGCTCCGTCCGCACCTGGGACAGGTCCGCTTCCGTTTGCTCCAGGCGAGATTGGAGCTGGGCGAGTTGCTCGGCGAGGCGGGCGGACAGCGACTCGGCTTCGGTTCGCGCCTGGGTCTGTTCCTCGATGCGGGTCTCGATGGCCTCGCGCTGGCGCGCTTCGGCGTCCAGACGTACTTCCAGCGCGGTGCGGTGACGGCCCTCGGTCTTGGCGCGCGCTTCCGCATCGGTCAGCGCCTGTGCGGCCTTCTGGGCGCGAAGCTCGGCCTCCGCCCGAACCTCGGCTTCGGCCGCGGCGCGGGACTCCGCCTCCGCGCGCTGCCTCGACTCCGACTCCGCTCGCGTCTCCGCGACGACGCGCTGCTTCGCATCGGACTCCGCTCGCGCCTCGGCTTCGGCGCGCAGGCGTGCTTCCGTCTCCGCGCGGGCCTCGGCTTCGGCTCGCTGCTTCGCTTCGGACTCCGCTCGGGCCTCGGCTTCGGCTCGCAGCCGTGCTTCCGACTCCGCTCGAGCCTCGGACTCCGCTCGCTGTCGGGCCTCGGACTCCGCCCGCGCCTCGGCGTCCTCGCGCTGCTTCGCCTCGGACTCCGCTCGCGTCTCGAGCTCCGTGCGCTGCCTGGCTTCGGCCTCCGCATGGGCCTCCGCGGCCTCGCCCTGCTTCGCCTCGGCTTCGGCTCGGGCCTCGGCCTCCTCACGCTGCTTCGCTTCGGACTCCGCCCGCGCTTCGGCTTCCTCGCGCCGATTCACTTCGGACTCGGCACGCGCCTCGGCTTCCTTGCGCTGCTTCGCTTCGGACTCGGCACGCGCCTCGGCGTCCTTGCGCTGCTTCGCCTCGGACTCCGCTCGCGCCTCTGCTTCCTCGCGCTGCTTCGCCTCGGACTCTGCTCGTCCCTCGGCTTCCGCTCGGTTCTGGGCTTCAATCTCCGCGCGTGCCTCAGCCTCCGCGCGGTGCTTGGCCTCGGATTTCGCTCGGGCTTCCGCCTCGGCTCGGGCCTGGACCTCTTGTTCGAGACGCTCCCTCGCCTCGGTCGAAGCCTGGGACTCCAGCTCCGCGAGCGCGAGGACCTCCGCCTTCGTCCGAGACTCCAGTTCCTCGCGAGCACGGGTCTCGGACTCCGCTCTCACCTCGGCTTCGTTCCGCGCCCTGGAATCCAGCTCCGCCTGGGCCTCCGCCTCCGCGCGCGCACGCGATTCCATCTTCGCGCGCGTCTCCGCTTCGATTCGCTCCGCATCCGCCGTCGCCGCGCGGGCCTCTGCCTCCGCTCGCGCCAGGGCCTCTGCTCCCGCCCGGGCCTCCGCTTCGACCAGGGCCACCTCCGCGGACTTCACGCGCGCTTCCAGGCTCCGACGTGACTGCGCCTCCGTCTCGGCACGCGACTCGGACTCGACCCGTCCCGCCGCCTCGGATTCGAGCCGAATCTCGATTTCCTTCAGCGCCTGCGCCGCCGCCGCCTCTCGCGTCTCCGTCTCCTGAAGCCTCGCCTCCAACTCCACGAGACGCGACTGGACATCGGAGCGTGCCAGGGATTCCTGGTCGGCACGCTCCTGCGCATCGTCCCTCGCGAGGAGCGCCTCCTTCGCCCTGGCCTCCACTCGCGCGAGGTCTTCCACCCTCAACCGCGTGAGCTCTCGGGCTTCCGTCGCCGCGGCATCCAGCAGGCCCCGCAGCTCGATGAAGTCCTGCTCGCGCGTCTCGATGCGCGCCAAGGCCGCCTTCGCGGCGGCGTCCACCGTCGCACGCGCCTGGGCCTCGGCTTCCGCTCGAGCCTCCGCCGCGTCCAGACGCTCCTGGAGGTCCGCGAGCTCCGTGCGGAGGGACTCCACCTCGGAGCCACTCCGAACGTCCTGCTCGGACTCTCGCCGCCGCGACAGCTCCAGCTCCGCTTCGAGCTCTCGCCGCTGGCTCTCTTCTCGAGCCTGGGCCGTCGCGAACTCCGACTCCCGCGCACGAGCCTCGTCGAGCTGCTGCTCCACTTCCGCACGCAGCGTGGCCTCTCGCGCGTGCTCCTCTTCCAATTCGGCGAGACGCGCCTGAAACGACTGGAACAGCTCTCCGTTCCGGTCGCGCACGGCCTCGGCTTCCACGCGCAGGGCCGCTTCACGATCCAGGACACCTCGCAGGGATTCGCTCAGCTCGCGCGACTCCTCGATTCGACGCTCGGCGTCCTGACGAAACGCGAGCTCCTGCTCCAGCGAGGCCCTCAGTGAGCGGACGCGCTCATGCGCTTCCTCCAGTTGCTTCTCGAACTCCTCCGGCCGGGCGTTCGACTCGGGAAGGGACGTGTCCTCCACGGCGCCTTCAGGCTCCGTGTCCGCCCTGTGTACCGACTCCGATTCGGTGGACGCGGGCCAGTACTCAGCCCCCGGCGCCGTCGTGTGCTGGCTTGACTGGCCAGACACGTCCGAGGCGGTGTCCTCCGTGTTCGAGTCAAACCACACAGCGCCAGGGGACGAGTCGCCTGGCGCGGCGCCCTCCGGCTCGGAGTCGAACCATCCCGCCGAGGCGTCCGACGCCGTCGCCGTGACACCGTCGGCCGCGAGGACAGCCGCATCCGTGGCGTGATGACTCGCATCGAGCGACGCGACGCCTTCGACTTCCGTGGGGAGCGAATCGGAGACAGTGCCCGTCGGAGACTGCACGTCACCTGTTTCAGAATCGAACCAGCCTCCGGCCACATCCGCGCTGGAAGGCTCGGATCCGGGTTCCGCTCCAGACCAGTCCGTCGACTCGTTTGCGCTGACAGCCTCGGGCTCCGCTCCGGACCAGTCCGTCGACTCGTTTGCTCTGGCTGCCTCGGCTCCGGGCTCCGCTCCGGACCAGTCCGTCGAGTCGTTCGCGCCAGAGGCCTCGACTCCGGGCTCTGCTCCGGACCAGTCCGTCGCCTCGTTTGCGCCAGACGCCTCGGCTCCGGGCTCCGCGCCAGACCAGTCCGTCGCTTCGTTCGCTCTGGCGGCCTCTGGCTCCGCGCCAGACCAGTCCGTCGCCTCGTTCGCTCCGGCGGCCTCTGGCTCCGCGCCAGACCAGTCCGTCGCCTCGTTCGCTCCGGCGGCCTCGGCTCCTGGCTCCGCGCCAGACCCGTCCGCCGATTCATCGGTGGCCTCGGCCCGTGATTGCCCTTCGGGCTCGCTCGCCGATGCGTCCACCGAAGCTGCGTCAGTGGGAGCACTCGCTACCGCCGCAGCCTCCGCACCAGCCGGCTCCGAGTCAAACCAGTCCGCGCCAACACTTGCGGCCGGGGGCTCAACGGGAGCACCTGTCGGGTCATCCTGTCGAACCTTGGCCTGAAGCTCCGCCTCCAATACGTCCCACGGCGAGGCGGGCAGGCTCTCCTCTTCCGCTCCGTCGGTCGGCGCGGATTCGATTTCGGTCGACGCCTCCGCGACTGGCTCTCCCTTCGGCGCCTGAGACACATCGTCGGCTTCGGCGAATTCCTTCGCGGAGTTCTCGACCTCGGGGTCCGGTGGCAACTCCGTCCACGGTGAGGCCTCGAGCGGCACGGACGGCCGTGCTCCCACATCGCGCATGGCGGCCAGCTCTGCTTCGGCCGCGGAGAGCGCATCTCCCTGCGAGGACGCTGGAGTGTCGACGTCGAAGAACCCCTCGTCCCCGAGCCGAGGCGCCACCGCCACCGGCCGTGACGCCGGCGCGGAAACGGCCTCCTCTGTCCAGGCGAGTCTCCCCAGTGGCGGAGAGGCTTCGACCTCACCTCCCGCATCCGGCTGTGCAGCCGTCCAGTCCGTCAGTGCCCCAGCTTCTGGAGTACTCACGCCATACAGGACCGTGGGAGGACCACTCACTCCACCCGGGCTCCCGTCACCCGTCACCGCGCTTGCGAAGCCCTCGGAGAACGCATCATCCAAGCTCCCGGGGGTCGCGACATTTCCCTGCCCGGACTGCCCGCCCCACCCTTCGAGTCCCAGCGATGATGCGCCTTCGCTCGCCGGAGCAATGTCCGCGCTCGGAGCAGTCGACGCTTCGTCGGTCCCGTACGCCGCGTCCATCGCCGCTTCATCCAGCGCATCCGTCGCGGCACCATCCAGGTCCTGCCCGCCGGCCGCGGCCAACGCGTCCGGGCCCAGCGTGCCCTCCGCGAAACCCGCGCCTCCGTGCTCGTAGGCACTCGCCGTCGAGCCATCCGCGCCGTAGGACTCCGAGGCCCCGGCTGGCTCGGTGGAGTCGTATCCCGTCAGCGAGTCTCCGCCATACGCACCCGCCTCATATCCCTCCTCGCTGTAGGGCTCCGAGCTTGTTCCATGCGCCGGGGAGTCATAGCCAGTCGCCGTGCCCGCCTCGTACGCGCCGGGGGCATGAACCTCCGAGGAGGCATCACCTGGGCCGTAGCCCTCGGGGGAAGCACCACCGTATGCACCTGCGTCATGACCCTCGGGGGCGGCAGCCCCGAGGTCATATCCCTCGGGGGTAGCACCACCGTACGCACCAGGGTCGTAGCCCTCGGGAGAAGCACCACCGTATGCACCGGAGTCATACCCCTCGGGGGAGGCAGCCTCGGGGTCATATCCCTCGGGGGTAGCACCACCGTACGCACCTGCGTCATGACCCTCGGGAGAGACAGCCCCCGGGTCATATCCCTCAGGGGAGGCACCACCGTACGCACCTGCGTCATGACCATCAGGTGAGGCACCACCGTATGTGCTGGGGTCATGACCCTCAGGAGAGGCCTCTCCTTCGTACGCACCGAGGTCATGACCCTCGGGAGAGGCACCACCTCCGTACGCCCCTGCGTCATACCCCTCGGGAGAAGCACCACCGGACGCACCGAGGTCATGACCCTCGGGAGAGGACTCACCTTCGTATGCACCGAGGTCATGACCCTCGGGAGAAGCACCACCGTACGCACCGAGGTCATGCCCCTCGGGAGAGGACTCACCTTCGTATGCACCGAGGTCATGACCCTCGGGAGAGGCACCACCTCCGTACGCTCCTGCGTCATACCCCTCGGGAGAAGCACCACCGGACGCACCGGGGTCATAGCCCTCGGGAGCGGCACCACCACCGTTCACACCGGGGTCATAACCCTCGGGAGAGGCACCACCGTACGCACCGGGGTCATGACCCTCGGGAGCGGCACCACCACCGTACGCCCCTGCGTCATGCCCCTCGGGTGAAGCACCATCGTAGCCCTCGGCGGAAGCCCCGCCATCAGCGCCAGTTGCATACGCATCAGCGGCAGCACCCGCGTCGGCGCTCGCCACGGCCCCGGCGCCCGCGTCATCCCCTTCCGCCCGGAACACCTCGCCCGCGGACAGCGCACCCTCATCAAAAGCCTCGCCCTCGCCGCCCGCCACGGCCGCGCCCCAGTCCTCGCCTCCTCGCGCGGATTGGATGGACGCCATCGCCGCGGCCTCCACCTCCTGGTGCGCCTGCTCCAGCGTCGCCTGCACGTCGAGCGGCGAGCGATGCTCACGCTCCTCGGCGCGCGCCGTCCGCTCCTCGCGCGTCATCGCCGCCAGCTCCCAGTCCGTCTGGTGCAGCGGCGCCAGGTCCCCGAACAACGCATTCGCCAGCGTGGGGTCCCCACCCACCGACCC
>NZ_JABUMQ010000465.1:0-6693 GCF_013336645.1 Myxococcus sp. CA039A
CCCCTCGGCAGGCTCCTCGGGGGCCGGACGTCCCCGGCCACTGGTATGCTGGGGGGGTGAATCCTTCTTCCGTGGCACCCCCGCCTTCGCCCCCTGGCCGCAAGCGCCGGCTCGGGGAAATACTCATGGACGCCGGCCTCCTGACGGAGACCCAACTGCGCTCCGCGCTCGCCGAGCAGCGCAAGTGGGGCGGACGGCTGGGCCTGACGCTGGTGCAGATGCGCTTCGTGGACGAGAGCTCCATGGTCCATGCGCTCTCGCGCCAGCTCTCCATTCCAACGGTGGAGCTGGATGGCCTGGCACCCTCTTCCGTGGCCCTCCAGGCGCTGCGCGCGGATATCGCCGAGCGCTACACCGTCTTCCCGACCGCGGCAGACCCCGCCAACAAGCTGCTGACGGTGGCCACCTCGGACCCGACGAACGTGGAGTCCCTCCAGGAGCTGGCCTTCCACACGGGCCAGCGCATCCAGGTGGTGGTGGCCGCCGCGTCGTCCATCGAGCGAGCCATCCGCCGCCACTACCACGGGGAAATCACCTCCGCGACAGCCTCGCCGCTGTCGTTCAATCTCGACGAACAGACCTTCGAGCTGGCGCCACCCTCGGAGCCGATGGAGATGGCGGGCGCGTCGCGCTCGACGGCCAGTCAGACACCGGCGCCCGTGCGGGAGAGCGAACTCACGCAGCGCGTGGATATCCTCACGCAGCAGGTCGCGGACCTGGAGCGCATGGTCGCTCAGCAGGCGCGCTCGTTGAGGGCCATGCTGGAGCTGCTGGAGACGCGGGGGCTGGTCACCCGCGACGACTACCTGGCCAAGGTGCGCTGAAGCCCGCGCGCCTCAAACCAGGATGAGTTCCTCTTCGCCATCCAGCGAGCTCAAGGTGCCGGAGAGGTTCGTCCCCAGGACTTGCTCGGTGCGGCGCAGGCGCTCGTCGCTCAGCTCGGAGATGAGCACGAGGATCTGCGGGTGGCTGGAGATGAGCGCATCGAAGTCCTCGCGCGGCAGCCGCAGCAGCGTGGTGTGACGCGCGGCCGTCACGGTGGCCGTGGCGGGCGTCTTCTGGAGGAGGGAGATTTCTCCGAACAGGTCCCCCTCCTTCAGTCGCGTCAGCAGGTGCCCGTCCTTGTGCACCTCCACTTCGCCGGAGAGCAGGACGTAGAGACCATCGGTCCGGTCGCCATCCCGGATAACGACCTCGCCGCGCTCGATGTCGCGGGCCCGGAAGCGCTCCACCAGCGTGCGACGGTCCTTCCGGTTGAAGGGACGGAACAGCGCCGAGGTGTTCATCACGTTGGTGAGCAGGCGCTGCCGCACGAACTTCTTCAGGGCCGCCGCCACCTGGGGATGGCTCCGCGAGAGCGAGGCGAGCACGGGCGCGGAGATCTCGAGCAACTGCGTGTCTTCGGTGCCAGCCTCGACGGACGCGGTGCGAGGGGCGCCGGACAGGATGGCCATCTCACCGAAGAAGGCTCCGCCTTCCAGCGCGGCCAGGTCCACGCGGCGACCTGACTCCGTCCGGAAGACGCGCACCTGGCCTTCACAGATGACGTAGAAGGCGTCGCCGTGGCTGCCCTGGTCGAGGATGCGCTCGCCCAGGCTGAAGCGGCGCAGAGGGCAGCGCTCGAACAGCTCGATGAAGGCGTCGCGCGGCAGGTCCGAGAACAGGGGGATGGTGGGGAGCGCGTCCAGTGAGGGCGCGTCGGTGAGGACTTCCTCGGTGAGGCTGAAGACCTCTTCCTCTCCGTCGCCGACTTCCTCGGCGCGCTGGTGCAGCCCCGCCTGTGCCGCCAGTTCCACGGCGTGCAGCAGGGAGTCCGCCTCCATCTCCAGTTCGGTGAAGGACGACGGGCTGGGCGGTACCGCGCGCAGCGACGCGCCAAGCTCCCGCGACACCTCTCGGAAGGGCACCGCCGTGGCACCCGCGTGAGGCGTGGCCTCCGCGCGACGAGGGCGCAACCCGGGAGGCGCGGAGGGCGGGTCGATGACCGTCGGCGTCCGAGGCATCGAGGTGGAATCCGTCGACCCTGCTTCCCCGATGGGCGAAGAGAGCGCCTTCCACTTGCCACTCACGGGCGAGCGAGGGCCCGACTTCAGGGCGTCCGTGCTGGCAGCGACGGGCGTCTCCGGCACGGGCGGAGGCACTCGCTGCGTGGCGCGCGGTGCGAGACCGGGAGGCAGCGAAGTGCCGTTGTTCTCCTGAGCGCTGGAGATGGAAGTCTCGGCGGACACGGAGGGAGGCGCCGACGCTGCCTCGCCCCGCGCCTGCGCGCTGGTGACAACGGCCCCGGCGGGAATCGTCCCGACACTCGCGTTAATGGACGCGTCTGACGCGCTCCGGGCATTCGCGTGGGTGTCGGCTACGCCGGCGGAAATCGCGCTGACACTCGCCGCTGGGGACGCCTCTGACGCGCCCCGCGCATTCGCGTGGGTGTCGGCCATCCCGGCGGAAATCACGCTGACACTCGCCACGGAGGGCGTCTCTGACGCGCTCCGGGCATTCGCGTGGGTGACTGCTGACACGGCGGGAGACGACTCGGGCTCGCCCAGCGCGATGTCGATGCCCTCGTGGTCCTCGCCTGGAGAGGCCGCCGCGACGGAAGCCTCCGCATCCGGATGCGAGAGGCCCATGCTCACCGAGTGAACAACCTCTTCCGACGTGTCGGTGGAGCCTGGGGTGGGCGCGTCCTCCACGGACAGCGCCAGTTCGGCGGGGAGTTCAGCGGAGAGGTTGACGGAACCCTCCCCTGCTTCCAGCACGGCCGGTGTCCCGGCGCGCGGGGGAGTGGGCACCGCCGCCACGGGACGCTCGGGCGGTGGCGGCGCGGAGAGCGCGCTCGTCATGGGCCCACGGGCTCGGGCACCCGCGGGAGTTCCCCGGCGCGCGTAGAGGTTCGCCAGCATCTGCTGGACGCCCTGGTGGCTGGGGTCCAGTTCGAGGATGAGCTTGCTCGCGGCGATGGCTCGCGGGAGGAAGCCCTCCTTCGCGAAGCCCTCGGCGGCGGCCTGATAGGCGGAGATGGCGCGTTCGCGCTCACCTGCCTTGGCCCACGCATCCCCCGTACGCAGGCGCGACTGGTGGTCCTTCGGATCGAGCTTGCAGAAGTCCTCGTACAACTCCGCGGCTTTGGAGAAGCGGCCCTTGGTAAAGGCTTCAGCGGCCCTGTCCTTGAGCTTGCGCGCCTCCATCACCTGGCTCCCTCGGCAGCGGTGCCGCCCTTCGCCAGCGCCGCCCCCGCCGCGTCGCGCACGGTGCGGAAGTAGTCGCTCTTGAGCGCATCCAGCGACTCCGACTGGTTCGTCGCGCCCATGCGCTTGAGCGCAGTCGCCGCCGCCGCGCGAATCTCCGGAAGGTCGTGGAACAGGTCTCGCGACACCGCGTCGGCCGCCTGCGAATCACCCAGCGTCCCGAGCGCCAGCAACACATCCCGCCGCGCGACGCTGTTCGTCTCGTCCAGCGCCTTGATGAGCGTGGGCACGGCATCCTTCGCCTGGATGCGACCGAGCAGCCCCGCCGCGAGCGCGGCCTCCGGGCCGCCTTCCTTCACCACCGTCTGGAGCACGGCCGACGCCGAGGCGGGCACGCCCGAGCCCCGCGTCAGCGCATCCAACACCAGCAGCTTCTCTCCACCCATCTTCGGGAGCAGCTCCATCAACGCCGCCGGACCCGCGTCGCCAGCCTCCGCGAGGGCCTGCGCGAGCGCCTTCTGGAGGTCCCGCTCGGGCTCCAGGAGTCCGTCACGCGCCACTGCCACGCCCTCGGGGCCCAGGTGCGCCAGGCCCACCAGCGCGGCGGTACGCAGGGGGATGCTCGAGTCCTGGCTGTAGCCCTTGAGCAGTTCCAGCGCGCCCGGCGCACGGAGCGAGCCCAGCGCACGCAGCAGCGTCGCCAGTGGGACCAGACGCTCCGCCTCCACGTCATCGAACAGCTCGGTGGGCACGCGAGGCTTGACCACCGGACGACCCGAGTCGCGAGCCCGCTGGGCATTGAGCGCCTTGACGCGCTCGAAAAGCGAAGCGTGACGGGCCGCACGCTCATCCGGCGCCGCACCGGGGACGTGAGGGGAAGACGGCGCCGAAGGGTCGAACGCGCTTGAGTAGTTCTCCGGCAGCTTCTGCGCGACCCAGTCGGTGCGCAGGGCCTCCAGGCCCTTCACCTCCTGCTCATAGAGCTTCTGGAGCTGGGGCACGACGGAGGCGTCGCCCACGGCGGTGACGGCCTCCACCGCGAGCAGGCGCAGCACCGCGTCGTTCTGGTTGAGCCACGGCGCCACCTTGGGAAGCAGCGGCAGGGCCGGGGGCCCCAACCCGAGGACGGCTTGCAGCCCACTGGCGGCGGTGGCGGGACGCGACAGTCGCTCGCCAATGGGGTCCATCGGGCAGCCGCCCCGCGAGCGCATTGCCCGACCGGCGGCGAGCGCCTCGGCTGGCGCGCCATCGAGGGCGACGGCGCACAGCGCGGTGTCCGCCTCGGGCGTGCGAGGGAAGGACAGGATGGCGTCGATGGCCATCGGACTCACGGCGCTCTTCTCCACCGCCACGGCCTGCAGGCGGGGCGCGGCGGCCGGGTCCTGCAACTTCATCAGCGCGATGATCGCGGACTCGCGCAGCTCGGGGAAGCTCTCGTCCAGCAGCAGGGCGATGGCACCCACGGCCCGCTTGTCACCGGCGTCTCCCAGGCCCCGCACGGCGGCGGCGGCGAGGATGACCTGACTGTCTCGAACCAGCGGCAACAGGCGATTCACGGCCTCCGGGCGACCGCTCTTGCCAAGCTCCTCGGCGGCGCCGACCCGCTCGGGCAGCGCGCCCTCGGTGAGCGTCAGGAGATTGCGATCCCACTGTCCCTTGGCCTCGGCGGCGACGACTTCCGCCATGGCGCCTGGGACGTTCGCGTTCTTCAGGGCCTGGACGATGACCTGACGGGTGGCGCGGCCTCGGCGCCCGTACTGGAGCGTGAGGTAGGCCTTGGCCTTGTCGTTCTTGACCTTGGAGAGCGCCATGGCGGCGCGGCCCTGGACCTCCTCGTCGGAGTCCTCCAGGAGTTCGCCGAGCAGGTCCACCACGCGGGGGTCCTGACTCTCCCCCAGCGCGACGGCCGCCTCTGCGCGGACAATGGCGGCCAGGTCCTTGGCCGCCCGAGTGAAGAGGACGAGGTCGTCCGGATTGCCTTGCCCGGCGAGCTTCTTCACCGCCAGGGCGCGGACCTCCGGACGTGGACTCTGGAGATCCGCGAGGAGCTGGTCTCGGCTGCCATTGCAACCGAGGACCAGGACCAGCATGAGGAGGAAGGGGCGGGTGCCGGTTCGCATCGGTCTCCGGTAAGGCGAACGGTGGAAAAGTCGCAGGGGGTTATATCAACGACCCCCCTGCCGCCCAATCCGCTGTGCTGTGTGGTGCGTCAGTAAGGCCGGCGAGGCCCCTTCGAGGATGAGCCCGCCCGCCCCTTGGGCCCCTGGGTGCTGAAGCGGGGCCGGGAACCGGCTTCCTTCTTCTTGCCCCAGTCCTGGAAACCCTCGGACTTACGGGCGCCTTCGGGGGCGAGGCCCCGGGACCCGGCGCGGACGACTCGCTCGCGGGGCGAGCCCTTGTCGTCATACGGCTTCCAGGCGCGGGCCTCTGTCCGGCCGCCTGCCCCCCGAGGACCCTTGCCGCCCGGCTTCGCGCCGAAGCCGCCGCTGCGTCCACGAGGACCCGAGCCTTCCGAATCACGGGGCTTCCGGTCGGGACGGCCACGAGGAGCGCCCGTGTCTCCACCGCTCCACTCGCGGCGAGGAGGACGGCCTTCGCCGGCCGAAGCCGAACGCCCTGCTCCGCGCGACGCACCGCCGCCGAAACGAGGACGGCCTTCGCCTTCCGAGCGACCAGCGCCACCGAAGCGAGGCTTGCCCTCACCACCGAAGCGCGGCTTCGAGTCGCCACCGAAACGCGGCTTCGAGTCGCCACCGAAACGCGGCTTCGAGTCACCACCGAAACGCGGCTTCGAGTCGCCACCGAAGCGGGGCTTCGAGTCGCCACCGAAGCGCGGCTTCGAATCGCCGCCGAAACGGGGCTTCGAGTCACCACCGAAACGAGGCTTCGAGTCACCACCGAAACGAGGCTTCGAGTCACCACCGAAACGAGGCTTCGAGTCGCCACCGAAGCGGGGCTTCGAGTCGCCACCGAAGCGCGGCTTCGAATCGCCGCCGAAACGGGGCTTCGAGTCACCACCGAAACGAGGCTTCGAGTCACCACCGAAACGCGGCTTCGAGTCGCCACCGAAACGAGGCTTCGAGTCACCACCGAAGCGCGGCTTGCTCTCGCCATCGAAACGGGGCTTCGAGTCACCACCGAAGCGCGGCTTGCCCTCGCCACCGAAACGAGGCTTCGAGTCACCACCGAAGCGCGGCTTGCTCTCGCCATCGAAACGGGGCTTCGAGTCACCACCGAAGCGCGGCTTGCCCTCGCCACCGAAACGCGGCTTCGAGTCACCACCGAAGCGCGGCTTGCCCTCGCCACCGAAACGCGGCTTCGAGTCACCGCCGAAGCGCGGCTTGCCCTCGCCACCGAAACGAGGCTTCGAGTCACCGCCGAAGCGCGGCTTGCCCTCGCCACCGAAACGAGGCTTCGAGTCACCACCGAAACGCGGCTTCGAATCACCGTCCGCGCCACGACGCGCGGGACCACGAGCCGACTCACCGTCCGCGCTCCACTCCTTGCG
>NZ_JABUMQ010000466.1:0-6679 GCF_013336645.1 Myxococcus sp. CA039A
GGTGGGGGAGATTGTCGAGGGCTTGCTGTACGCGTCGCCGCGCCCGTCGGTGGGACATCTGCACGTGGCATCACGGCTCGGCGCGTTGCTGGTTCAGCCCTTCGACTGGGCACGGGGTGGTCCCGGGGGCTGGTGGTTCCTGGACGAGCCGGAGATTCATCTGGGGCCGAATGTCGTGGTGCCGGACCTCGCGGCCTGGCGACGCGAGCGGGTTCCGGATCCCCCGGACCCGGAGACCCCGTGGCTCTCGCTGGCTCCCGACTGGGTTTGCGAGGTGCTGACACCTTCGACGCGAAGCACGGACCGCGTTCGCAAGCTGCCGCTGTACCACCGGAGCGACGTGCGCCATGCATGGCTCATCGATCCGTTGCGGTGTTCCCTCGAAGTCTATCGGAGCGGGAACCGGGGCTGGGACCGCGTGGGCCTTCATGAAGGGCCCGTCGTGATTCGTGAGGAGCCCTTCGAGGCGGTGCCGCTCGACCTGGGGTTGCTGTGGCTGCCACGTCGTGGCGTGACGGGCCCCAAGGGCGATGCTGCGACTCCTCCTTAGGCTGTCTCCGCCGTGGGTTTGAAGACTTGAGGTTTGGGTACCGCGGATGGAATCCCAGAGGTTCCATCGATGGAGGTGGGCGTGGGACAGGGCAAGGGTCGGAAGCCGGCGACGTACGAGGATATCGAAGCGCTGCCGGTGGGGTGGGTGGGGGAGATTGTCGAGGACTTGCTGTATGCGTCGCCGCGTCCAGCGGTGAGGCATCTGCAAGTGGCATCACGACTCGGGATCCTGCTGGGGATGCCCTTCGAGTTGGGGCCGGGGGGGCCGGGAGGCTGGTGGTTCCTGGATGAGCCGGAGCTGCACTTCGGGCGAGATATCCTCGTCCCGGATCTGGCGGGCTGGCGTCGGGAGCGGCTTTCGGAGCCACCGCATGATGTGCCCTGGCTGACGCAGGCGCCGGATTGGGTTTGTGAGGTGTTGTCTCCCTCGACGGAGGCTAAAGATCGGCTCCGCAAGCTGCCCGTCTATCACCGTGAAGGCGTGCGGCATGTGTGGCTCATCGACCCCGCGCGGCGCTCGCTGGAGGTGTATCGCCATGGCTCCGGGGGCTGGGAGCCGGGAGCGCGCCATGTGGGCGACGTCATCGCGCGCGTGGAGCCGTTCGAGGCCGTTGCCCTGGCGCTCGACCTGCTCTGGTTGCCCCGGCGCGAGGCGGAGCGCGGCGAGCGCACTCCGTCCACGCGTTGAGGGACTGGCTCAGGTGCCCACGTTGACGGCGGGGATTCCAAACGGCTCCGTGCTCGTGCGCCGCGCTTCGGCGGATGCCTCGGCTTCGGGCAGCGGGGCGACATGAATCAGCCCGCTGGCCATCAGCCGGTGCACCGAGCGCGACGCGGCCAGCTCACCCATGGCCGCGGTCCGCAGGGCCTGCCGGATGCTCCGGCTGCCGCGCAGCTTCGAGTACAGGTAGAGGTCATCCGCCGTGAGCTGCGACGGGGTGGGGCGGGGAATCGGCTCGAAGACGAGCCTGCCGTCCAGCGCGAAGAGCTCGTCGCTCAGGGCCAGCGTCAGCCGCACCTCGGCCTCGCGATACAGCGCGTGGGCTTCGGGCACGGGGCCTCGCTCCAGAATCTGGGCGGCCAGTGCCACCGCGTGGTCGTACTTCCCCGTCTCCAGGAAGCGCTTCACCAGGGTCAGGAGATCAGCCAGCTCCGCGGCCTCGCCCACCTTCGGGCCCTTGGCCATCCGGGGTGACAGCGCACCACGACGGTACAGGTGCAGAATCCACCGTGCCGCGAACAGTGGGGCCTCCTTCGCCGTGGCCAGCATCTCGCTCAGGGTGGCGCCACCCGCCGCCAGCTCCAGCAGCTTGTCCTCCTCCTCGGAGAACGTCTCCACGGCGAACTCGCGGAACACCCTGAACGTGGCGTCCAGGTGCGGGAAGACGTCGCGGAACATCGTCCACTCGCGCAGCCGTGTCACCGCGTCCCGGTGCAGGCCGTTGAGCGAGAGCTTCAGTCCCACGGCTCGGGAGGTGGGAGGCAGCTTCGGCGTGAACTCCACCTCTCCCGACTCCCAGCCGTAGCAGTCGAAGAGGGCCTCGCGCGCCTTGTGCTCCATCGCCTCGATGAGCCTGGGCAGCTCCACGAAGCAGCGCTGCACCAGGAAGGTGCCGTACGGCGTGCCCGCGCCCTCCGCCGCCTCGAAGGCCGCCGCCGCTCGGGGCGCGTCCAGGATGCGCAGGTTCACCAGCACCTGCGCCAGGTGCTCCCGAGGGTCATTCGAGCTCTCGCCCACCAGGAAGCCGTCCTTCACCTGGAAGCAGCGTTGGATGGCGCCTCGCTCCACCCTCAGCGTGCCCTCCACCCCGGCACCCGAGAACAGCGGCGGCATCACCATCTGCAGGCGATAGCTGGCGAGACTTCCCTTGAATGACTCCATGCCGGTTCGTCCTCCCGAGGTGAGGCTGCTCGCAGGTGAGGCGCTCAGGGTACCGCTCCACCCACCGCCGCTCAACCGCAAGTCCTTGGAATCCCTCAGGATTTATGTGCGGGTCGGAATTTTTCAGGCTGGGGCGCGGCGGGCATTCAGCAGGCAACGGACGCCAGCACTCCTGAACGGAAGGTTGCAGGGGCGCGGCGGGTATGCGAACCACCCACGCTCAATGATTTCAGATTCAGGAAGTGAATCTGACCCTTTTGACTCGCGATTCGGAACCCAGACATGCGGACCCTCTCAGGCGTGCAGTCCTCCGGAAAGCTGCACATCGGCAACTACTACGGCGCCATCCGCCAGTTCGTGCAGCTCCAGGACGTGAGCGAGGCGTACTACTTCATCGCCAACCTGCACGCGCTCACCACCGTGAGGGACGCGAAGCTCGCGCTGGAGCTCACGCGCGAAGCCGCCCTGGCCTACCTGGCGCTCGGGGTGGACCCGAAGAAGGCCGTCCTCTTCCGTCAGAGCGACGTGCGCGAGGTGCTGGAGCTCA
Organism: Myxococcus sp. CA039A; assembly: GCF_013336645.1. Classification (NCBI taxonomy): domain Bacteria; kingdom Pseudomonadati; phylum Myxococcota; class Myxococcia; order Myxococcales; family Myxococcaceae; genus Myxococcus; species Myxococcus sp. CA039A. Next base: position 2,982 of record NZ_JABUMQ010000466.1, read on the forward strand.
ACTGGATTCTGGGCACCGTGGTGCCTCACTCGCATCTGGAGCGGGCCCACAGCTACAAGGACAAGGTCGCCCGGGGCATCTCTCCGGACTTCGGCCTCTTCGCCTACCCGGTGCTGATGGCCGCGGACATCCTGCTCTACGGCACGGACACCGTCCCCGTGGGCAAGGACCAGATTCAGCACGTGGAGTTCGCCCGCGACTGGGCCGTGAAGTTCAACACCGAGTACGTGAAGGGCTATGACCCGGCGGACCCCGAGGGCAAGGAGCGCGGGCACACGCCCGGCATCCTCAAGCTGCCCTCCGCCCTCGTGCAGGAGTCCACCCAGACGGTGCCCGGTATCGACGGCAGGAAGATGTCCAAGTCGTACGGCAACACCATCGACCTGTTCGGCGAAGAGAAGGACATCAAGAAGCGCATCATGTCGATCAAGACGGACTCGACTCCCGTGGAGGCGCCCAAGCCGGTGCCCGGAACGGAGCGCTCGGCGGACGCATCCATCGTCAGCGAGGTCCCTCTCTATGACTTGCTCAAGCTGATGCTTCCGGAGTCCGAGTTCGCCGAGGTGGACGCTTCCTGGAGGGCAGGAGGGAAGGGCTACGGGGACTTCAAGAAGCGGCTCCTGGAGGCCTACCTGACGACCTTTGGCCCGGCCCGTCGGCGGTACGCCGAGCTGGTGAGCGACCCGGCCGAACTGGAGCGCATCCTCCAGGACGGCGCGAATCGCGCTCGGGAAGAGGCCGCCCGGTTGATGGACAAGGTCCGGCGCGCGGTGGGCATCCCGTGAGGTCCTGGGCCTGAACGGGTGTTTACCGCCGTTTGTTTGACCCACCTAAAAGCCACTGTTAAGGAGGTGTGTCCCCCGGCTCGCGCTCGAGGCCGGCGGATTTGAGCCCTTGCGTGATGACGAGCCGCCACCGAAAGCCAGAAGGGCAGCCAGGTTCCGCCGGTGAGTGACGGCCGTCCCACTTCGGCCGACGAGGGCCTCCGCGACGGCGAACCGCCCCGCACCCCGGGCGACGCCTTCCGCGTCGCGCTGCCCAATTTCGAAGGGCCGCTGGACCTGTTGCTCCATCTCATCAAGGAGCATCGGGTCGACATCTTCGACATCCCCCTGGCGCTCATCACCGAGAAGTATCTGGAGCACCTGGAGCGGATGCGGGAGATCAACCTGGACATCGCCGGGGAGTTCCTGGTGATGGCGTCCACGTTGGCCCACCTGAAGAGCCGCATGTTGCTGCCGCGCCAGGACGCGGTGGCCGTGCCCGAGGGCGGCGAGGCCCTGGCCGCGGTCGAGGAGCCGGAGGACCCGCGAGCGGAGCTGGTGCGGCGGCTGCTCGAGTACCAGAAGTACAAGGACGCCGCCGAGCACATGGCCATGCAGGACATCCTCGGCCGCGACGTCTTCGCGCGCAGCGTGCCGGTGGAGGCGGTGCCCATCCCGGAGGAGGAGGTCGGCCTCCAGGAGTTCAGCGTCCTCAAGCTCATCGAGGCGTTGGACCGGGTGCTGGAGCGCCTGCAGCCCAAGGTGCAGCACGAGGTGGTGCGCGAGCGGGTGACGCTCTCCGAGGCCATCCTCCGCATCGCCCAGCGCCTGCATCCCCATGGGCAGGTCCTCTTCGAGAGCCTGTTCACCGAGGAAACGACGCCGACGCGCCAGGAAATCGTCATCACCTTCCTGGCCATCCTGGAGATGGTCAAACGCCGGCTCATCCGTGTGGTACAGGACGAGTCGCTCGGCCCCATCCTGTTGTTGCCCAACGGGGACGCCCTGGAGCGCTTGGTCCCCACGGAGGTCGACGAGAGTGACTACCGGTAGGAAAGGCCCCCGTGCCTCGGACGAGGAGGTTCCAGTCGCGTCCGGAGGTCCCAGTCCGTTCTCAGAGGAAGAGCTGGCCGCCGTCACCGGGCCTGGACTGGCGGACGAGCTGGACGAAGTCGAGGCCGCGGCCATCGAGGAGGACCAGGACGGCGTCACGCCAGACCTGGAGACCTCCTTCGAGAAGCTCGTCTCCAAGAGCCGCAAGCTGTCCCAGGACCGCATCCGCACCGTGGTGGAGAGCGTGCTCTTCGTCGCGGAGCGGCCTTTGTCCGTGGACGAGCTGTGGCAGGCCACCGGCATCGAGCGGGAGCTCATCGCCGAGGCCCTCAACCAGCTCTCCGGCATCCACCGGGACGGCATCAGCGGCATCGTCCTGTACGAAGTCGCCGGGGGCTGGCAGTTCCGCACGGACCCACACTCGGGCGAGTACGTGCGGCGCTACCTCCGGGTGAAGCCGCAGCGCCTCACCCGCGCGGCGGTGGAGACCCTGGCCATCATCGCCTACCGGCAGCCAGTCACTCGGCCGGAACTCGAGGATATCCGCGGGGTGGATTGCGGCGCCGTCCTCAAGGCGTTGATCGATCGCAAGCTGGTGAAAATCCTGGGCAAACGCGAAGAGGTGGGGCGCCCCATCCTCTATGGGACTACTCGCGAATTCCTGGAGTTCTTCGCCTTGAAGGACCTGTCAGCGCTGCCCACGCTGCGGGAATTCCACGAACTCACGCAGGAGCATCGCGAAATCGTGGAGAAAGAAGTACGACCGGCGCCGGCGGCAGCGGGAACGGTGGAAGCGCTATCGGACCCGGGATTCACGAAGCGGATGGAGAAGAACGCGGCGGCCAGCGAGGCGGCGCTTGAGGACCTGGAACACGCCATCGAGGCGGCTGAGCGGACACAGAAAGCCAGCTCCAGCGTCCTGGACACGCCCCCGAAGCCCGAGACGGGCGCCGAGGGGCCGAAGCCCGAGTGACGGGCAGCAATGGAAGAAGGGGAAGTAATGTCGGCAGAACGACTACAGAAGTACCTGGCCCGCGCGGGAGTTGCTTCGCGCCGGCACGCAGAAGAGCTGATCACCGCGGGCCGAGTGGCCGTGAACAACACGACGGTGACGGAGCTGGGGAGCCGAGTGGAGCCGGGCACGGACCTGGTCTCGGTGGACGGAAAGCTCGTCACCCCCCCTGAAGAATCCTCTTACTTCCTGCTCTACAAGCCCGTGGGTGTGGTGACGACCCTGTCGGATCCCCAGGGTCGGCCGACGGTGGCCAACTACCTGGAGGAGACGGGCAAGCGCCTGTTCCCGGTGGGACGCCTGGACTACGACGCCGAGGGAGCGCTGCTCTTCACGGACGATGGCGCGCTGGCGCACAAGCTGACGCACCCGAGCTTCCAGGTGCCTCGCACGTATCTGGCGAAGGTGAAGGGCGAGCCCGACATCATGACGCTGGACAAGCTGCGCGGTGGCGTGCGGCTGGAAGACGGCATGGCCACGCCGGTGTCGGTGGGCGTGTTCGAGTCCGCCGAGAAGAACACCTGGTTGAAGATCGTCGTGGCGGAAGGCCGTCCGCACCTCATCAAGCGGCTGTGCGCCGCGGTGGGGCACCCGGTGGTGCGCCTGTTCCGTCCGGCCTACGCGGGTATTGGCGTGGAAGGATTGCGGCCGGGAGCGCTGCGTCCGCTGAAGAAGGCCGAGGTCGAGCTGCTGAACGATGTGGCCGAGGGCCGTGTCGCGCCTCCGACGGCGGAGCTGCGGCTGCCGCCTCGGCGTCATGGGCGCGCGGCGCCGGGCTTCAATGAGTCGGACGAGGACGAGCTGTCCATGGACGATGACGCTCCCGCGCCTCGGAAGGCGGCGGGTGAGCGTGGGGCTCGCAAGGCACC
>NZ_JABUMQ010000467.1:0-6608 GCF_013336645.1 Myxococcus sp. CA039A
GTTCGGGGACTGGGGGGCGGTGGTGCCCTGGGGCTCGCTGGAGGCGGGCTTCTGCTGGCTGGCGCAGCCCGCGAGCGAGACGGCGACGAGGGCGGTGATGAGGCGGCGCATCAGTGGCGCTCCTTCGGTTCGACGGGTGCCTGCTTCCGGGCGGGAGGCACGGCGTGGAGGATGACGCGGGCATCGGGGCGCAGCGTGTCGCGAGCGAACAGCTTCACGGACTCGGGCGTCACCGTCTCGTAGCGCGCCAGGTCCTGCGCCACGTAGCTGGGCTCACCGACGAAGTGGTTGTAGTTCTGCAGCACGTCCGCCTTGCCACCGAAGCCGCCGATGGACTGGAGGCCCGCCAGCGTGCGCGTGTCATAGCGGGTGCGGGCGCGCTGGATTTCCTCCGGGGTGATGCCGTTGCGACGGATGTCTTCCAGCACCGCGTCCACTTCCTTGAGCAGCGCGTCCGTGGAGACGCCGGGCCGGGCCACCACGTCGAGCGTGAAGACCGACTGCGCGCCCTGGCTCTGCTGGGTGACGTTGACGCTCTGGGCCAGCTGCTTGTCCAACACCAGCCGGCGGTAGAGGCGGCTGGCCTTGCCGGTGCCGAGCGCCGTGGCCAGTACGTCCGCGGTGGCGTCCCCGTCCTCGAAGTACCCGGGCGACAGCCACTGGATGGACAGCAGGGGCAGCGTGGCCACGCGCTCCTCGTGGCGGATGACCACGGGCTGCGCGAGCTTCACCGAGGCGACCTCGGGCTTCGTCGGCTTGGGGTGGCTGGGCAGCGAGCCGAAGTACTTCTCGATGAGGGCCTTCGTCTTCGCCACGTCGAAGTCACCGACGACGGCGAGCGTGGCGTTGGACGGCGCGTACCACTTGCGGAAGAAGTCCTTCACGTCCTCCGGCGTGGCCGCGTCCAGGTCCTTCATCGAGCCGATGACGTCACCGTGGTACGGGTGCGGCAGGGGGAACAGCGCGTGCCAGGACGCCTCGCGGGCGAGGCCATAGGGGGCCGTCTCGGTGCCCTGGCGGCGCTCGTTCTTCACCACCTCGCGCTGGGTGGCGAGCTTCTCCGGGGAGAGCGCGTCGAGCAGGAAGCCCATGCGGTCGCTCTCCAGCCAGAGGGCGGTCTCCAGGTGGTGGGTGGGCACCGTCTCGAAGTAGTTGGTGCGGTCGAAGCTGGTGGTGCCGTTGAGGTCGGTGGCGCCCAACTGTTCGAGCATGGAGATGTGCACGTCATCGGCCACGTTGCGCGAGCCCTGGAACATCATGTGCTCGAAGAGGTGGGCGAAGCCGGTGCGGCCGGGCTGCTCGTGGTAGGCGCCGACGTGGTACCAGACGTTGACGGAGACGACGGGCAGCTTGCGGTCGACGGAGAGGATGACCTCCAAGCCGTTGGGCAGCGTGTACTTCTCGTAGGGGATGGCGACCGCTTCGCGACCGGGCTCCAGCGGCTTCGCCTCTTGTGCTGAGAGGGCGAGTGCCGGGAGCCCGAAGACGACGAGGGCTGCGGCGACGAGGGCCTTCATTCGGGACAAGGTTCCTCCGGGGCTTCCGTGCCAGGGACTCACCTCTCGCGCTTAGCACGCGTCCCTCGCCGGGTGGGCAAGGAATGACAAGCGGAATGGGCGGCGGGTGGCAACTGTTGAGGGCCGGCTCCGAGCGGGATGAGGTGTCCGTTGACTCGCGTCCCAAGCGCGCGGCGCTCCATGAGACACTGGAGCGCATGGTTTCCTTGGTCGGTGTCACGCCTCGCTGCGCTCTCCACCCGGAGGTGGAGGCGGGGGGGACGTGTCAGCGCTGCGGCGGCTTCGTCTGTGAGGAGTGCTCCACGTGGGTGATGGGCGTGCTGTATTGCGCGGCCTGCTCCCTCCGCCCGGAAGTGAACTACCTGGAGACCTTCCGGCTGAAGCTCTGGGGGCGGCGCGACACGAATGCGTGGCTGGTGGGAGTCGGGACGCTGGCGGTGCTCGCGGGCGTGCTGACGGCCTTGTTGCAAGGCGTCTGGCCCATGGCGCTGGTGCTGCTCGGCGCCGCGGTCGTGGGTGGGGCGTTCTACCTGGGACAGCACTGGGCGAGGACGGCCCTGGTCTTCACGCCGGTGGTCGCGGGCGTGGCGGGCGCGGCGATGTTCGGCCCCGCGCTGCTCGTGGGCGGGTTCCTGCTTTTCGTCACCGCGTTGCAAATCTTCCTCGACACGAGGAACCGGCTCTTCTTCCGCGTGGACGTGTCGGAGAAGGAGCTGCGACGTTTGTGGGATTTGCGAGTCAACAACCCGATGGCGAGACATGCGCTGTCGTTGGGGTTCACGACGTTCATCTTTCCGGTGCTGGGGCCCGTGGCGGTGGTCTTCGGCCTCATCGCCTTGCGGAAGGTGGATTCGCGAGCGCGGCCTCCCATCGGTAAGGGGTGGCAGGCGGTGGCGGGCATCCTGCTGGGGGTCGGGGGCACGGTGCTGTGGTTGCTGCTCTTCGGGCCGCTCATGAAGGGCTTCCTGGAGCGGCTTCCCGCCTGAGTGCCGGCCCGCCGCCCCGGCGCGCGGCGGGGGCGTGGTGCCTTCCGGGAGGGAGGTGTCCACGGTGAGTGGGTGGGAGTCAGCCACCACACCCGGACAGGGGGAGGGCCACGACATGGCGAATGAAAACGAGGGACGACCAGAGGCAGGCGAGCGCCCGAGCACGTCGACGGAGGAGCTGCGAGCGAAGCGGCGCGAGTCGAGGACGTCGCGGACGTACACGCTCTTCTTGAGGGACCTGGAGGCGAAGGCGGGAGTCGACCGTCCGCTCGCGGAGCGGGCCGCGGAGTCGGTGCTCTGCACGCTGGAGCAGCGGTTGATGGGCCAGGAGGTGGAGCACCTGGAGGCGCAGTTGCCGCAGAAGGTGAGGGACTTGTTGCAGCGCTGCCCGCGACACGAGGGCCTGCCTCCCCGCAAGTTCAAGATGCTGGAGTTCCTCCAGATGGTCTCCGACGACCTGGACACAACGCCGAACGAAGCGGAGCGCCTCACGCGCGCAGTGTTCGCCACGGTGCGAGCGCATATTTCCGAGGGAGAGGCCGAGGATGTGATTGGCCAGCTCCCCGCGGACCTGCGCGCGCTGTGGGTTCCGGAGGCATGAGGGGTGGGAGCTACCGTCGGTGATGGAACAGGGACCCGGTCGGACACTCGACGCTGAGGCTCGGGTGTCCGAGGATTCAGGGGTGGCATCGTTGACCTGGAACTGAACGCGCGGCAGGGTGGCTCCGTGAGACAGGGCTGGCGGCACTTCATCCATCAAGCGCTGGAGGGTGTGGCCGACGACCCGCACGTGCGGATGCTCCGCGAGCGGCTGCGCTCGGGGGGACAGGTCGTCCGGGTTCACTTCGAGGACTCGGGACCAGGTCCCAGCTATCGGGTCGTGTTGTCCCTGGACCGGCAGCTCTCGGAGCTGCGGGTTCCTCATTCCGAGAGCTTCACCCGCTGGTCACTGGAGGCCGGGGTGCGCATGGCCACGCTCGAGGACGAGGTGGCTCGGTTCACCCTGCTGTTGCGAGAGCGGCTCCAGGTGGTGGAGGCGGAGCTGGGACGGAGCTCTCTTCAGGGAGTGCTCGTCGAGGTTGTGCGGGAGCTGGGACCACCGAAGGCTCAAGCGAGCCTCTCGGGTCGTCAGGTACACAGTCTGTCCGAGGGGCGGGCTCGCCTTCAGGCGATGCGCACGGTGGAAGGGGTCATCACCACGCTCGTGAAGGACCTGGGCACCGGGCTCAAGTACGACGAGGCACAGGTGGCGGGGACTCTCGACGCGGTGCTGGAGCGCTTCGTGAGCGTGCCCTCGCCTCACCAGTCCTGAAGCTGAGCGGCGAAGTGCTGGAAGCTCTTGCGCTCGCGGAGGCGGTCGAGTGCATCGGGACGCGCCAATTGCTCCAGTGCCAGTTGGGTGCAGCGGGCATTGGGCGGGAGAGGATGTCCGTAGAACTGCTTCTTGAGCTGAGACCGGTGGTAGCGCGTCTCGGGAGGCCGTCCCCCGAAATCGTCACCGCGGAGCTGGAGCAACCAGGTTTCGAGCGTCTGGATGGGCACCACGATGCATGCTCGGTGAGACGTTCCCTTCCAGGATGGCGGGACGGCCTGGGAGAGCCAGCAGACCCGACAGTCGTCCTCCTTGGCACCGTGCTGTTCGGGCGTGTGGGAGTGCTCATGCTCCGGGCACTTTTTGCTCCCACCGTCGTTGTCGACGGCTACGAGTGCGCGATTGACACCGTTCGAGGCAGCGGTTTCCAGGAATGCCTCCGAGAGTTTGCGGACCCGCCGGAATCCGCCGCCGTGGAAGCTGATCTGGGTGGACCAGCGCTGGACTTCGACACTGAGCATTCGGGCGAGAAGGACGCGATAGACCTCCGCGTCCATCTCATCGTTCTCGCTAGCGATGGCGACAGTGAGCATGTCGTGGTGGCCTAGAAGTCCTGGTTGAAGAAACCGCTCTCCAGCAGTTCGCCTGGAGGCGCACTTGTCAGGGCTTCACGCAGGAGGGGGATGTCCTGAAGGCGGTTCACACGTGTCCCTGTTTCCGAGCGGCGGAAGAGGACGATGGCCTCTGGCTCGTCACGGAAGGCATTGAGCAGCACGGGGGAGTGGGTCGCGATGACGAACTGGCACTTTTTCGCGAGGGTGAGTTCCTTGAGCAGGTCCACCAGCTCGCGCAGGCGACGTGGGTGGATGGAGTGCTCGGGTTCCTCGATGAAGATGATTTGTCCGGGGCCTGCCTCGATGGCGTGCATGGTGAGCGCGGTGAAGCAGAGCACACCGTCGGAGAGGTGCTCGGCGTCGAACTCCTCTCCGTCGCGTTGACGCAGCCAGAGGCGCTGGTGTCCGGGCGTAGGCGCTGGGCGCACGAGCGCATTGCGGACTTCAGGGAGGCACTTCTGGAGAAAGGACTCCAGTTCCTCGACCTTCTCTGGGCGGGAGCCACGCCAGAGTCCAAGCACCGCCGCGAGCCCTGCTCCCTCGGGAGTGAGTTTTGGCTCGGGGACGACCTCGGAGTCCGCGCGCAGAGCCCGGAGCGACAGCTTGACCATCCGTGAGTGAGCGAGGGGCTGCCAGAAACTCAGCATCCTTCTGTCTTCGCCCGCGACAACGAATCTGAGAGCTGGTGCGAGGTCCCCAGTGGAGTTTTGGGTCTGGACTCCTCGGACGATGAAGTCGTTGGGGTACCGGAACCGAATGGTCAGGTCGGCTTCCGATGCGCTGATTTCCTCAAAGGAGGGAATGGCTCCGACGCGGGATGATCGTGATAGCTCAAGGATGTAAGTGCTCCCGAGATCCGTCTCCCAGCCCAGGGCAAGGTTTTCGCCGTGCTTGGGAGCGTGGATGTATGGGCGATGGAAGAGGAAGTGAGAGTCTCCTTCCTGCATCACGGCATCTTGTCCCTGACCGACGACCAGATTGGACACGAACCGGCCCACGGTCATGAAGCTGGACTTGCCCGAGTTGTTGGGACCGACCAGCACGGTGATGGGCTCCAGGGGAACCCTCTGCAGAGTGCCGAAACTCTTGAAGTTCTGGAGCGTGATGGACCGAATCATGAAGCCAGTCTAGGCCGGGTCCTCCCGTGAGCGGGCGGTTGCCGTGCCGTGAACGGGTGAGTGAAAGTCCGACCAGGTTGCGACACTACTGATGCGCCAGGTCCTCATATCACAAACAACCTGTCACGTCACTTCCTCGAGAGACGCCCTACTCCGCGAGGAGTGATGAAGCCAGACGTCTCACGTCCTCGGAGTCATCGCGGGCGACCACGTCGCGCAAGAGCTCACCGGCCAGGTGCTCCACGGTGAGCAGTGTCCCCAGCATCCGCACCACCTCGGCGCGGACCTGGGGCTCGGGCTCCGCTCGCAACACCTGCGCCACCGCGCGCAGGTGCGGACCAGCCACACGCCGCGAAATCATCACCGCCGCCTGCACGCGCACCCGTGCCTCCGGGTCCTCCAGCAGCACCGTGTCCAACAACACATCCACGTCCGCACCCGCCATCGCCCCCAGCGCCTCCGTGGCCACCACGCGCACCTCCGCCGAGCGGTGAGCCAGCGCCGCGCGCGCATACTCCAACCCCCGCGCCGAGCCCGTCCGCGCCAGCGCCCGCAAGCACGTCTCCACATCCAGCCGCTTCGTCTCGCAGCGCCCCATCAACCCATCGAGCACCCCGAGCGCACGTCCGGGCTCCGAGCGCTCCAACCCCTTCGCCACCGAACCGAGCGCGAGCACCACCGCGCGCTTCAGCTCGCCTTCCTTCGTCGCTCCCACGGCCCGAGCCAGCGCTTGCGTCAACTCCGCCGACGGCCGCGCCACCTTCCCCGCCGCCGTGGCCACCAATGCCCGTGTCGTCACCCTCAGCCGTGATTCCCCCAGCAGCCGGGCCAGCTCCCGCTGTGCCTCCGGAGTCCCCGCGCTCCCCAGCGCGTCCAGCACCTGCGCCACCCCGCTGCCTTGAGCCGCCGCCACCCGCCGCACGCGCCGCGCCGCCAGCACCGCCTTCGTGGGCAGCAGTCGGAACAGCGCCGCCAGTCGCTCCCGGGCCTGAAGCAACTCCTGCTCCCGCGTCTCCGTCTCCACCACGCCGAGCAGGACCTCCAGCGTCGCATCCCCCACC